>JAWLGW010000153.1:0-9609 GCA_041690735.1 Planctomycetota bacterium | reverse complement strand
AACCACCGCGGCATCGAGAAGGTCTGCGAGGGGAAGACCTTCGACCAGGTGCCGTTCGTGGTGGAGCGCATCTGCGGGATCTGCTCCACCTCCCACCCGGCCGCGACGTTGGCCAGCTGGAATGCCTCCTCCAGGCTGGCCCCGGCGCCCAAGGCCAGCCCGAGCACCGACAGGACCATGTCGCCGGCGCCCGCCACGTCGAACACGTCCCGCTCCTTGGCGGGGAAGCGCAGCCCGCGCTCCTCGCCCTGCCGGAGCAGGTACAGCCCGTCGCGGTCCAGGGTCACGGCGGCCCAGTCCAGCTCGAACCGCTCGACCAGCGCGGCGGCGGCCGCGTGGATCGACGCGGGGTCGCCGGGGAAGATCCCCACCGCCCCCTCAGTCTCCTTGCGGTTGGGGGTCAGGGCGGTCGCCCCGCGGAAGCGCTCGAAGGGGGTGCTGGGATGCGGGTCGACCAGCACCGGGATCCCCCGTTGGCGGGCCGCGACCGCCAGGCGCTGGCCGAGGTCGCTGGCGAACACCCCCTTGCCGTAGTCCGACAGCAGGACCACCTGCACCTGCGCCAGGCGCTCGAGCGCCGCCGCCTCCAGGCGCTCCAGGACGGCGGGAGGCAGGGTGGTGGCGTCCCGGTCGATCCGCAGCAGGTGCTGGGCCCGCGCGATCACGCGGGTCTTCTCGGTGGTCGAGACCTCGGGCGCGCGCAGGAGCCCGCTGGCGTCGACCCCGGGCAGCCCCTCCAGCAGGCGCGCGGTGCGGTCGCCCGGCCCGTCGACGCCCAGCACCCCCAGGGCGTGCACCCGCGCGCCGAGCGCGGCCAGGTTGGCGATCACGCTGCCCGCGCCGCCCAGCCGCACCTCTTCCCGGTCGACCCGCAGCACCTGCACCGGCGCCTCGGGCGAGATCCGCGACACGCTGCCCCAGATGTAGGCGTCGAGCATGAGGTCGCCGAGCAGCAGCACCTCCACCCCGGGCATGACGTCGACGAGCGGCAGCAGGTTCGCGGTCACGGAGGGCCCCCTCGAGCGGCCCTTTTACCATTCAGGCCGCCCACCGCGCCTGGCTGACGGGGCGCGGAGCCTCCGAACCTACAGCGAACCCCACCGTGTCGGAGCGGCGGGGCGCGTCCGCGGCGCTCAGGCGCCGACCTCCTGGGAGCTTGGCGGAGGTGGAGCGTCAGCGCCGTCGCGGAGGAGGTGGAGGTCCTGCGGGCCGCGCGACGGCGCCTACGCCCAGCGGGCGGCGCGGCGCCGGGGCGAGGCGATCAGTCCGCAGGCGCGCCCCGGCCTGACGGTGGACGTGGACGCGATCCTGGGCTCGCGGCGCTGAGGCCCTCCTCCTCGGCGGGCGCGGCGCTCAGCGCCTGGTCGAGGAGCGCCTCGAGCGTCGCCTCGGGCTCGACCGCCGCCTCCACCCCCAGGGCCACCCAGGTCGCGCGCCGAACGCCGATCGCCAGCGGCTCGCGCAGCTTCACCGCGTCCTTCTCGGTGACGCATACCCACTGCACCGCCCGCCGGATCGCCACGTCCTCGATCCGGTCCACGTCCTCGAACGTGTAGGCGTGGTGGTCGGGCAGCGCGATCAGCTGGGTGGTCCGCGCCTTCAAGGCTGCCAGGGTGGCTGCGAAGGAGCTGGGGTTGCCGATCCCGCAGGCGGCGACCAGGGGACGGTCGGCGAGGACCGTCGGCTCGTCTCCCGGCAGCTCCTCGTGCCCGGGCGCCGCGGCGAGCACCGACAGGCGAGCCGGGCGGACGGCCATGCGCAGGACGGGGCCCTCGAAGCCCAGCCGCCGGACCTCCTCCTCGAGGGCCGCCAGGGCCGAGCTGCCCGCCAGCTCTACCCGCGACAGGATCACGGCGTCAGCGCGGCGCAGCGCGGCGGGCGGCTCGCGAAGGAGCCCGCGCGGCAGCATCCACCGAGGAGGCGTGCCCCAGGGCGCGGTGGCGTCGAGGAGCACCAGGTCGAGGTCGCGCGCCAGGCGCCGGTGCTGGAAGCCGTCGTCGAGGAGCAGCGCGTCCGCGCCGGCCACGATCGCCTCGCGCGCGCGCCGGACGCGGTCCCGCCCCGGCGTCAGCAGCGCCTCGGGCACCTCCTGACCGATCAAGCGCAGCTCGTCGTTGAGCTCGCCGTCCCGCGCCGCCCCGTAGCCGCGCGCCAGCACCCCCACCCGCAGCCCTCGACGCAGCAGCGCCCGCGCCAGGGCGATCGTGAGCGGCGTCTTGCCGGTGCCGCCGGCGCTGAGGTTGCCGACCGAGATCACCGGCCGCGGCACGCGGTGCGCGGCCAGCAGCCCGGCGGCGTAGCCGCTGCTGCGGACGGCCGCGCCGATCCGGAACAGCCCGGCCGCCAGACACAGCCCTCCCCGGGCGGCGGCCGCGACGGGGCCGCGCCGCTCGCCGCGGATCAACGCGAGGTACGCCTGCTCGTCGATGGCTCCACTCTCCGGCAGGGCGGCATTCTGCCATGGGAGCCGACCCCGATCGGCCGTCCCCGGCGACGGCCGATCCCTCTGGCCCTGTCCCAGTCGGCGGCGCCTGCCTATCATCGCCGCGTGCCCCGGATGCTCCCCGATCACGTCTCCCTCCTCGCCGGCCGCGAGGATGGCCCTGGCAACGCGCTGTTCCTGGTGCGGGATGGCGAGGCCCCGCGGGTGCTCAAGCTGTTCCTGCCGCGCCGCCCCCCCTGGCGGTCGGCCTTCGGCGGGATCTCGCATCGCGCCTTCGAAGGCAAGCGCGGGATCAGCCCGGCCGCGCGGCACGAGACGGAGCGCGTCAGCCTCGCCCTGTGGGCCCAAGAAGGGTTCGATGTGCCGCGCCTCCTGGAGGGGGCGCGGCCCGAGTGGGCCGAGCCGGCGCCGTTCTTGTGGCTGGAGTACGCGCCTGGGCGCCGTCTGCGCGACGTGCTGGTGGACACGAGCGAGCCGCAGGCCGAGCGTGAGGCGCTGGCGCGGCGGCTGGGGGCGGCCGACGGCCGCCGGCACCGGCGCGCCCTCGAGCTCAACCAGCCGCTGCTCCTCCACGAGCACCCGACCACCAAGCACGTCCTGCTGTCGGGGGACCGCCTGGTCACGATCGACCTGGAGAACGGCTACCGCGCCGGTTACTGCGTCATGAGCGCGATCACCCGCGAGCTGGCGGGGGTGCTGCGGTCGCTGCAGGAAGGCGCGCCGCCGCCCTTCGACCAGGGGATTCCGCGCGCCTACCTGGAGGGATACGGCGACCGGGCGCTGCTGGAGCGGGCTGCCGATCTGGCGCGCTCCAGGACCCCAGGCTGGCTGGCGTGGCGGCTGTCCGATCAGCTGCGGCGGCGCGAACACTCCAAGGCGGCGGTCATGCAGCGCCTGGCGGACGCCCTGGCGGGGGCGGGCCTCTCGCTCGAGTAGCCCGAAGGGCCCACCACGCCCGAGGGACGACCGGTCCTGCCTGCAGGGACTCTCCTGCCGGCGTCCCCCAGCATGCTAGAGTCTGCGCCCCCTCCGCCGCCGCCGCGAGCGCCCGTGACCTCCGCCGAACCCTCGCCGCACGACCCCGCTGACGCGCTGCCTCCCGACGCGACCCGGCCCCTCGACTTGGAGCGGCTGACGACGTACGGCATCGCCGAGCGGCCCCACCTCGTCCGCCAGGAGCAGTTCGCGCGGCCGGTCGACCCCGAGGCCTCGATCGGCGCGCTGATCGACAGCCTGCCCCGGCTGCTGGCGGCGGACGGGCTGCGCGAGCTGGCGGAGGCCCTGGCGGTCGCCCGCAGCGCCGGGCGGCGGGTGATCTTCGCCCTGGGCGGCCACGTGGTGAAGGTGGGGCTGGGGCCGCTGGTGGCGGACATGGTCCGGCGCGGCCTGGTCACCGATATCGCGCTCAACGGCTCGTCTGCGATCCACGACGTGGAGATCGCGCTCACCGGGGCCACCAGCGAGGCGGTGCAGGACACCATCGCCGACGGGCGGTTCGGCATGATCCGCGAGACCGCCGCCGTGTTCGCGCGGGTGTTCGCCCGCGGCGCCGAAGGGGAGCGGGGTCTGGGGCGCGCCCTGGCCGAGGAGCTCGCGGCCGGCGACTACCCGCACCGTGACCAGAGCCTGGTCCTGCAGGCGACGCGCGCCGGCGCCCGGATCACGGTCCACGTGGCCGTGGGCACCGACACCGTGCATGCCGTGCCCGGGGCGGACGGCGCGGCGATCGGCCGCGCGACCCACACCGACTTCCGCCGGCTGGCGGCCACCGTGGCCGGCCTGTCGGGCGGGGTGTTCGTCAACGTCGGCTCGGCCGTGATCCTGCCCGAGGTGTTCCTCAAGGCGGTGGCCGTGGCCCGCAACCTCGGCCACCCGGTGGCCGAGGTCACCGCGGCGAACCTCGACATGATTCAGCACTACCGACCACGCCGAAACGTCCTGGAGCGCCCGGTCGCGCGGGGGATCGCGCTCACCGGGCACCACGAGCTGCTGGTCCCGCTGCTGCGGGTCGAGGCGCTGCGACGCCTGGCGGCCCGGGGCGGACCGGCGCTGGTCGAGGAGGCCTCCCCCTGACCGCCACCGCCCCTGCCCCCGCCCCTGCGCCGACCGAGGTCCTCGAGCTCGACGACCTGCGGCCCTACCTGCTGCTGCAGAACGGCAACTACCTGTACAAGGTGCCGTTCCGCGGCGGGTGGGCGGTGCTCAAGGTGTACTACGGCAGCCGCTCGCTGCCCGAGACGCTGAGCAAGAGCCTCGGCAACGTGGTGTTCGAGGACCAGACCTCCTACATGCCGCTCACTCGCCGGCGGGTGGAGCTGGAGTGCCTGCGCCTGTGGCGCGACCGCGGCTTCCGGGTGTTCGGCGTGTACGAGGACGTCGAGGTGCGGGCCCCGCAGTGTCCCCCCGGCGGCTACCTGCTGCTGGAGTTCGTGGACGCGCCCAAGCTCGACGCCTACATGCGCGACCCCGCGGTCCCCGTGGAGGAGCGGTTCGCCACCTTCCGCCGGTGGCTCCTCGACTGGTGTCGCCGGCACGAGCTGGCGGAGGCCGAGCTGGAGCCGCGCCTGGTGCATGAGAACGGCGACACCGGGCACGTCATGCTCCTGGGCGACCGCTTCCTGTGGTTCGACTTCGAGATGGTGTTCCGCACCCGCGCGCGCGTGCACGAGTACGTGGCCCACGAGATCATTCAGTACCTGTGGTACATGCTCCGCAACACGCCGGCCGAGCTGCACGAGCGGATCGTCGAGGAGCTGGTGCTGGCCTATCCGAACCGTGACCGGCTGAAGTTCGCGCCGCGGGTGTTCCTCGACCACCCGCGCCTCGCCATGCGCGTCGCGCGTGGGCTCGATCAGCTCAAGCCGCGGGCGCGCAAGGCCACGAGCAAGTACAACGTGGCCCGCCGGCTGCGCGCCGCGCTAGGCGTCTAGCAGATCGCCGTACCAGCGCAGGGCGAGCTCCTGCGCTCGCAGCCGGTTGATCAGCTCCTGGTCGCGGGCGTCGCGCCGCAGGCGCCGCGCTTCGCGGGCCTCGCGCACCAGCGCCCGGAGCACGGCGGGCTCGAGGCGAGGCGGCACCGGCTCCGCCGCCAGCGCCTCGAGACGGTCCAGCAGCTCGGGCGTCGGCACGCCGTCACGCAGTCCCTCTTGGTCGGTCCTCGCCGAGTGCACGAGCTCGCTCATGAGCCACTCCCTCCGGCGCCACGGGAGAGTCCGCGGACGAACCGGCTGGAAAGATCCTGCGAAGTTGCTGCGAAGTTGGGCGGAGGATCCCGCCCCGGCCTGGCCTGGTGGGTGGGCTTCGAGCGCACCCGCCCCCCCGCTTCGAACCGCGTGCCGCTCCTAAACCCCGCAGCGACCGCGGACCGACCGCCTGCGGCGCCACGGCTGGCCCGGCCCCTGCGCCAACCCTGCCCCAACCTCACAAACGGCAGGACCTCGCTCGCCTCGGCGCGGGACAGGGGCGTCCGGGCCGAGTACCCTACCTCCGTGACCCCGCGACACATCCTGGCCGTGGGCCGCAACTACGCCGCCCACGCCGCTGAGCTCGGCAACGCTGCGCCCGAGGCCCCCCTGCTGTTCTGGAAGCCCCCGGGCTGCCTGGGGGACGGTGTGTGCCCTCTCCCCCGCTGGAGCGACGGTCCGACCCGCGTCGACTTCGAGGGAGAGGTCGCGCTGGTCCTGGCTCGGGACCTCGGCCCGGGCACCGCGCCCCTCCCCGAGGACCCCTGGCAGGTCGTGCGTGGGGTCGCCGCGGGGCTCGACCTGTCGGACCGCGACCTGCAGCGGCGCGAGCCGCAGTGGGTGCGCGCCAAGGGGTTCGCCGGCGCCTGCGCCCTCGGCCCCGAGGCCCCCCGGCCCGACGACCCGGAGGCGTTGCGGGTGCGCACCTGGCTGGGGGACGAGCTGCGCCAGGACGCCCGCACCGACCTGCTCCTGTTCCCGCTCCGCCCGCTGCTGCGGTACGTGCACGGCTTCCTGCGCCTGTTCGCCGGGGACGTGATCCTCACCGGCACCCCCGCGGGGGTCGGCCCCGTCACCCCGGGGGATGCCCTGCGAGTGGAGGTGAGCGGCGCCGGGGACCTCCCCCTGTCCGCCTTGGAGGTCGAGGTGGTCGAGGGCCCCGAGGTGCCCGCCTTCCAACGGTAGCTGGCGTCTCTTTAGGCGTCGCGGTACGGTGGCGCCGGTTCGGTCGACTCCGCCGGAGGCAGCTCGTGAGCATCGAGGGCAAGGTCAACAAGTGGATCCAGGACGCGTTCGAGAAGGGCGCCAGCGACATCCACTTCGAGCCCGACAAGCACGAGAAGATCCGCGTCCGGATGCGCATCGACGGCATGCTCCGCACGGTGGAGACCGCCTCGGACAGCAAGAAGATCCTCTCGCGCCTCAAGGTCATGGCGGACCTCGACGTCAACGAGAAGGTGGTCCCCCTCGACGGCCGGATCAACTTCGAGAAGCACTCGGGGACCTGCGCCGGCCTCGACCTGCGCATGAGCACCCTCCCCTGCATGGGCGGGGAGAAGGTGGTCCTGCGCCTGATCGACAACCGCAAGCTGGGCATGCAGCTGCCGGAGCTGGGCTTCACCAAGAAGATGCTGGCGGCCTACGAGCCGCTGATCCACTCGCCCAACGGCATGGTGCTGCACGTGGGCCCCACCGGCAGCGGCAAGACCACCAGCCTGTACGCCGTGATCCAGACCCTCAAGAAGAAGGAGATCAACATCCAGACGGCCGAGGACCCGGTCGAGTACGACGTGTTCGGGATCACCCAGACCGCCGTCTCGCCCGAGTACGGGCTGACCTTCCCCAAGGTGCTCCGGGCCCTCCTGCGCCAGGACCCCGACGTGATCCTGGTGGGCGAGATCCGTGACTCGGACACGGCCGAGATCGCCATGGAGGCCGCCATGACCGGCCACCTGGTCCTGTCGACGCTGCACACCAACGACGCGGTGGGCACGGTGGTCCGCCTGCTCGACATGGGCATGGCCCCCTTCTGTATCGCCTACGCGCTGCGGTGCGTGATCTCGCAGCGCTTCGTGCGCAAGCTGTGCGAGCGCTGCCGCCGGACCGTGCAGCCGCCGGCGCGGGTGGTGCAGGTCACCGGCAGCAACCGGCCGATCTACCAGGCCCAGGGCTGCGCGGCCTGCGGCAAGACCGGCTACAAGGGGCGGATCCCCCTGTTCGAGTTCATGCCCAACAGCCCGGCCCTGCGCAAGGCGGTGTACGGGTCGGTCACCCCCGACGGCCTGGCGCAGATCGCCGCCAAGAACGGCCTGATCTCCCTGTGGGACGACGGCCTCGACAAGGTGTGGACCGGTGAGACCTCCCTCGAGGAGGTGCTGCGGGTGGTCAAGGGCATGAAGAGCAGCAAGGCCAAGGTCCGGGCGACCGCGCACCAGCCGGGGCCGCCGACGGGGCGGCCGGCGCCCGCCGGGGCGCCCCGACCGGCCTCGGGCCCGCCGAGGCGGGCGCGGCCGACGGGGCGGTAGCGGACAGGAGCTGCTTCCCTGTTCGAAAACAGCCTCGCGAGGAGCTACCGACTCAGCGACTGCTCCTCGCGCTCCTCCAGCACCCGCGCCGCCGCGACGGCGTAGACCACCAGCGTCGCGAGCCCCAGCAGGCCCCAGTCGCGCGCTGGCTTGAGCGCGAAGTGGAGCACGCTGAGGGCGGCGAACAGCGCCAGGGTCGCGGTGATCGCTCGCGCCAGCGCGGGGTCGGCGCGGTCGCGGGCAAGCAGGAGGGCCCACAGGGCGGGCAGCAACAGGACGTGGTGGTGGTGCCAGGCCACCGGCGCCACCAGGAGCGGCGCGGCCAGCAGGAGGCCCACCGCCGTCACGCCGGCGCCGGCGGGAGGCCCGGCGCGAGCGCACACCACCAGCGAGGCCAGGCCGCCCGCCGCGATCAGCGCCAGGAGCGCCGCGCGGCCGGAATGCCCCGTCGGCAGGCGGCGGATCACCTGCGAGGTCAGGGACTGGTTGTTGCCGACGTGCACGCCCTTGGCCGTGACGTCGGGGTCGCCCGGGTGGAGGAGGGGGCGCAGCACCATGCGCCGGCTGAAGTGCTCGAGGGCCTGCGCGGTCCCGCTGGGCCCCAGGAACGGGAGCGGCACCAGGACCAGGAACACCACCAGGCCCAGCGCCCCACCGGCGACCCCCCCCCCCCGGCCGGCGGCCCCGGGGCCGCTCACGGCCCCGGCCCGGCAGCGGGGGGCGGCCCGGAGGCCGATCAGGACCCAGGCCGGGGTGAGCTTGATCGCCGCGGCCAGCGCCAGGAGGAGCCCCGCGGTGAGGTCGCGCCGCCGGACCAGGCACAGGGCGGCGGCGCCGGCGAGGCCGAGGAGCAGCGGGCCGACCTGCCCACGGAGCAGCGCGCTGGCGGTGGGGAAGAAGACGAGCAGCAAGGGGACCCCGTCCTGTCGCCAGGCGAAGGGCCCCTGCCGCCCCAGGGCGCGCCGCGTGGCGAGGGCCCCGGCCACGAAGGCGGCGAGGGAGATCAGGAACCACACCGCCGCCGCCGCCCGCTGGGGGAGCGGGGTGAGGGGGAGCAGCCCCACGGCCAGGGTGGGCGGGTAGACGTACGGCCAGCCGCGCCGGCTGGTGACCCCCAGCGGGTCCTCCCCGGCCCCCACCGCGTGCGCGGCCGCCAGGTACACGGGGAGGTCCGTGCGCTCGCTCGGCCCGGCCCGGTGCACGCAGCTCACCAGGAGGACCGCGGCCGTGACCACGGCGACGGCCAGCGGCAGGTGGCGGCGCCAGGCTGGGAGCGCAGCCGGAGGGGAGGGGGCGGGGTCCGACACGGCTCCAGGTTCTCCCCCCCGGCCAGGAGTCGCCAGCCCAGCGGTAGCATCGGCTCATGCGCCTGTTCTTCGCCCTGGAGCTGCCCGAGACGATCCACGCCCGCTTGACGGCGATCCAGGAGGCCCTGCGGGCGGCCGAGCCTGCGGCGCGGGTGAGCTGGAGCCGCCCCGATGCCATGCACCTGACCCTCAAGTTCCTGGGCGAGGTGGCGGGCGAGGACGCCGCGGAGCGGGCGGCCGCCCTGGCGGCGGCCAAGCTCCCTCTGGAGGGACCGCTGGCCCTGACCGTGGAGGGGCTGGGCAGCTTCGGCGGCCGGAGCCCGCGGGTGCTGGGGGCGGGGGTGGGGGGGGCCGGGGTGGAGGCCCTGGAG
>JAWLGW010000152.1:0-9632 GCA_041690735.1 Planctomycetota bacterium | reverse complement strand
CGCACGGCGCCGGACTGCGCTATCTCGCGCTGCACCTCGCTTCGGGTCTCCTGCTGCTGGCCGGTGCGCTGATCCAGTACCGCTCGGCCGGCGCGATCGGATTCGACTACGTCGGCCTCGACGGCGCCGCCGGCTGGCTGATCCTCGCGGCCTTCGGCATCAAGTGCGGCTTCCCGCTGGTTCACACGTGGATCACCGACGCGTATCCCCAGTCGACGCCGACCGGCACGGTTTTCCTCAGCATGTTCACGACCAAGGTCGCCGTGTACGCGCTCGCGCGAGGCTTCGCCGGCACCGATCTCCTCGTGCCTGTCGGGACGCTCATGGCCGTCTTCCCGATCTTCTACGCCGTGATCGAGAACGACCTGCGGCGGGTGCTGGCCTACAGCCTGATCAACCAGGTGGGCTTCATGGTGGTCGGGGTGGGGATCGGCACCGAGCTGGCGATCAACGGCGCCTGCGCCCACGCCTTCGCCGACATCATCTTCAAGGGCCTCCTGTTCATGACCATGGGGGCGGTGCTGCAGCAGACCGGCCGGATCGGCGGCAACGAGCTGGGCGGCCTGTGGAAGACCATGCCCTTCACCGCCGTGTGCTGCATGGTGGGCGCGGCCTCGATCTCGGCCTTCCCGCTGTTCAGCGCCTTCGCCACCAAGTCGATCATCATGACGGCGGTCGCCGAGCAGCACCTGGTCGTGGTGTGGGGCGTGCTCCTGTTCGCGGCCGCGGGCGTGTTCCACCACGCCGGGATCAAGATCCCCTTCTTCGCCTTCTTCGCCCACGACTCGGGCCTGCGCCCGCCCGAGGTCCCCTGGAACATGCGGATCGCCATGGGCCTCAGCGCCGGCGCCTGCATCCTGATCGGCTCCTGGCCAGCGGGGCTGTACGCGCTCCTGCCCTACGAGATCAGCTACCAGCCGTACGACGCCTTCCACGTGGTCAGCCAGCTGCAGCTGCTGCTGTTCTCGGCGCTGGCCTTCGTGACCCTCATGATCACGGGCCTGTACCCGCCCGAGCTGCGCTCGGTCAACCTCGACGCCGACTTCCTGATCCGGGGCCCCGCCCGGTGGGCTTGGCAGGGGGCCTACGGCGTGCTGCGCGAGGTCGGACGGGGAGTGCAGGCCGTGGCCCTGGAGATCGGTCCCACCCTCGCCACCCGGTTCGTCGACGCCTACGGCTCGGAGCGCGGTCCCCTGCGCGGCACCGGCGGCATGGGCAGCTCCCTGCTGGTGGTGCTGGTGCTGCTGCTGGTCTACCTGCTGGTCGGGTTCGAGATCCCGGGGGCCACGGGGCGTTAGCGTCGCTCCGCCGCACCGATTCGGTGCAGCGCCTCCCGCGCGGCCGCGCGTACCGAGCCGTGCTCGCTAGCCAGGCGCCGTCGCAAAGCAGGGACGGCGGCGCCGGCCGCCGGGCCGAACGCGCCGAGCGCGATTGCGGCGGTGGTCTGAGGCTCCTCGTCGTCCTCCCCGTCGTCGATCAGGACCCGCACCAGCACCGGAACGGCGATGTCCGGTCGGGCGCCGATCGCGCCCAGCGTCTCGACGAGCGCCAGGAAGGGCGTGTGCTCGTCCGGCTGCTCCAGCGCCGCCACCAGGGACGGCACCACCGGCGCCGCGCGCGGCCCGAGCCACCGCAGGCACTCCAGCGAAGCGTCGCGGACGCTCTCGTCCGGCGCCGCCAAGGACTCGAGCAGGCGCGGGAGCGCCGCCGCGGCGTCCGAGTCGATCGCGGCGATCGCGGTGTGCAGGGCGGGGCGCACCGTCGGGTCCGCCTCGTTCGCGGCTCGGAGTCGGTCGAGCGCCGAGTGCGCCTGCGGCCCGATCGCCGCCAAAGCCAAGGTGGCTCGCTGGCGCACCCACGGCTCCTCCTCCGCAAGGAGGCCCAGGAGTGCGTCGGTCGCAGGGGCTGCGGCCGCGCCGAAGCGGGCGAGCGCCTCCGCTGCTGTGCCCTTCACTGCCCAGGGATCGCGCGCGAGCGCTGCGGTCAGGGCCGGCACGACCTCGGCCGGACGCCGGGCGATCTCGCCCAGCGCGTGGGCGGCGAGCATCGCGCGGTTGCCGCCGCGCAGCAGCCCCAGGAGCGCCGGCACGGCTGCTTCGGCCGCGGCGCCCAGGCGCGCGATCTCCTTCAGCGCGACCTGCTGCACCAGCTCGCTCTCGTCGTCGAGGCGCTCGACGAGCAGGCGGGTGACGTCCGACGCGCCGGGAGCGACCGCAGCGATCGCCGCGATGGCGTTCAGCCGCACCTCCTCGTCCTCGGCTTGGAGGAGCTCCCGCAGGCTCGCGAGCGCCGAGCGTCCTTCGGGTCCCAGCTCGCCGATCACGCCGACGACCTCACAACGCTCACGGGCGGTGAGCGGCGCCTCGAGTACGGCCACGAGCACGGGCAGCGCCGGCTCACCGATCCGCGCCAGGGCGACGAGCGCCTCCCGGCGCAGCTCCTCGTCCTCTTGCAGCAGCAGCTCGCCCAGCCGGGGCACGGCCGCTGGCGCCCGCAGCGCGCCCAGGGCCGCGACTGCGTCGAGGTCCGGCTCGTCCTGCGCCCCCTCGCCGAGGAGCCTCAGAATCGCCTCGACCGACGCCGAGTCCCGGGCGTCTTGAGCGATGAGCGCCTCCAGCGCCGTCTCCCGCACGTCGGGGTCGTCGTCTTGGAGCGCGTCGACCACGGCGGTCCGCGAGCCGCTCGCGGCCGGGCCGAGATCCCGCAGCACGTGCAGCGCCCCGGCCCGCGCCTGCGAATCGTCGGCCGAAAGCACGCGGTCCGCCAGCAGGGCGGCGCAGCGGACGGCGTCCTCACCGTGCTCGAGCAGGCCCTCGATCGCCATCAACCGCACCGCGGCCGACGGGTCGGCGATCGCCGCGGTCCTGAGGGCGGGGAGGAGCCGCGACCGGTGGTCCTCGAGCTGGGCGCAGGCCCAAGCAGCCCAGCCCCTCACCCCGGGATCGGCGCCCGATCGCAGGACTTCCGCTAGCCGGTCGGCGGTCGCGGGTGCGACCCGGCCGATCGATCCGATCGCCCTCACCGTGGTGGTGCGCACCTCGTCGTCCGCGTCGTTCAGCCGCTCCAGCAGGGCGGGCACGGCGTTGGCCGCGTGCTCGTTCAGCTCACCCAGGGCCCAGGCTGCAGATCGGCGCGCCTCGGGATCGGGATCGGCGAGCAGCCTGGTCAATCCGCTGACCGTCGCCCGGTAGGCCGCCGCCGTGGGCGACACGAAGCCGTCTCCCGGCCCGACGCAGTCGCGGCCCATGTCCTGGTGGCGGATCATACCGATCGCGCCCGCGGCTGCCCCCCGCACCGTCGCGTCCGGGTGCGCGAGCAGGCGCGCCAGCGGATCGAGCGCCGGCGCTCCCACGCCGCGCACACCCTCCACGATCGCGCGCCCGACCGCCGGCTCGGCATAGTGGGGGCTCGCCTCCAGCGCGAGCAGTCCCGGCTCTCCGATCGACGCCAGCCCCCGCGCGACCAGGTCGCGTCGCGCGACGCCGGCCTCGAGCGCCTCGACCAGGGCAGGCACCGCGGGGGCGCCGATCCGCACCAGCGCGGTCACCGCGACCTGATTGTGGGCGGCGTCAGAGACGCGCAGCCACTCCAGCAGGCCGTCGAAGCTGGTGGGCGGAGTGAGCTCTGGCGTGGCCGTCGGCCTCTGTGCCGGCACCCGCGATGGATCGATCGCCTCGATCGCCCAACGCAGGGAGCGCCGCAGCTCCCCGTCCCGCTCCCGCTGGTGCGCCCCGAGGAGCGCGGGGATCGCCCGGACGGCCGCCGCGCCGACGCGGCCGATCGCCCAGGCGGCCATCGAGCGCACCGAGGTCTCCCCGTCCTGTTCGAGGCGCACGAGGAGCGCGTCGACCGCTTCGACGGGCGGCGGCAGCATGTCTCCCAGCGCGTTGCAGGCCGCCAGCCGGATCCGCGGGGACGGGTCGTTCAGCGCCTCGCGCACGAGCTGGAGGGCCTCCGCGCGGCGGGGGCCGACCTTGACAAGCGCCTCCAGCGCCGAGGTGCGCACCCGGAGCTCCGGCCGCTCCAGTGCCCGTACGATCTGCGGGAAGGCCGGCGCCGCCTGATCGCCGAGCTGCTCGAGGGCGCACAGGCACCAGTGGGCCACCCCCGGCTGCGAGTCCTCGACCCCCTGCGCAAGCGCGGGCACGACCCGGTCGTCGAGCCGGGCGCCGCGCAGCGCGATCTCCCACAAGGCGTGAGCCGCGGCCTCGCGGGTCGCGTCGTCGCCGCTGTCCAGCAACACGACCCACTCGCTCACCGGCTTGCCGGCGTGGGAGGCTTCCCGGGGCGGGCCGGCCTGCTGGGCGGAGGCCAGCAGCGGGACCGCGAGGAGCAGGAGCAGGGGCAGCAGGCGTTTCATGGGGTCCACCGTACTCCTCCAGCCCGCCCGTTTCACGTCCCCGGCGGGGCCTCGGTTCCCTTTCCCTGCCCCCGCGCACCGGTGCGGTAAGCTCGACCTGGATCCCGACTGAGGAGCCTCATGACCCAGCACCGCTGCGAGCAGCCCCCCCTCGCCGACGACCTCGATCGCCCCCGCCGCCGCAAGCTGCGGGAGTGGCTGCGCGCCTTCCTGGTCGCCTTCCTGGTGGTGGCCCCCTTCCGCTCGGCGGTGGCCGACTGGAACGACGTGCCCACCGGCTCCATGCGGCCCACGATCGAGCCGGGGGACCGGATCCTGGTGGACAAGCTGGCCTACGACCTGCGCGTTCCGTTCACCATGGTGCGCCTGGCGAAGTGGAGCGATCCGGCGCGGGGTGACGTGGTGGTCCTCGACTCGCCGGTGGACGGGATCCGCCTGGTGAAGCGGGTGGTGGCGGTGCCCGGCGACCTGGTCGAGCTCCGCAGCGGGCGCCTGCTGGTGAACGGCGAGCCGGCGGAGTACGAGCAGGTCGGTCGGGAGGTGGGCGAGGCCGGGCCGGCGCCGATCCTGCGCGAGACGGTGGACGGCCGGACGCACCTCGTCCGGTGGGAGCCCTCCCGGCCCGCGCGGCGGAACCTCGGCCCCCTGCGGATCCCGACCGACCGCTACCTGCTCCTGGGCGACAACCGCGACAACAGCGCCGACTCGCGGGTGTTCGGCCTGGTGGAGCGCGAGCTGATCGTGGGGCGCGCCGTGGGAGTGGTGTGGTCCTTCGACCCCGAGGCCTGGATCGATCCCCGCTGGGAGCGCTTCTTCCAGGGCTTCGAATAGCGCATGACTCGTCTCGCCACCTGCCCCTTGTGCGAAGCCAACTGCGGCCTGGAGGTCGAGGTCGAGGGGGGGCGCGTCACCGCCGTGCGCGGCGACGCCGCCGACCCCCTGTCTCGGGGGCACGTATGCCCGAAGGGCGCCGTGCTGGCGGAGCTGCACCAGGACCCCGATCGCGTGCGGCAGCCCCTGCGGCGGGTGGGGGACTCCTGGCAGCCGATCGGGTGGGAGGAGGCCCTCGACCTGGCGGCCGATCGGCTGGAGGCGATCCGGCGGGCGCACGGGGCGGACGCCGTGGGCGTGTACGTCGGGAACCCTACGGTGCACGACTACGGCGCGATCCTGTACCTGCTGCTCCTGCGCGAGGTCCTGGGCACGCGCAACGTCTACACCGCGAACTCGGTCGATACCCTGCCCCGGCTGCTGGTGAGCTATTGGCTGTACGGGTCGCAGGCGGCCCTGCCGGTGCCCGACGTGGACCGGACGCAGCTGTTGCTGGTGCTGGGCGCCAACCCGGTGGTGTCGGGAGGGAGCGTCATGACCGCGCCCGGGTTCGCGCGCCGCGCGCGGGCGCTGCGCGAGCGCGGCGGCCGGTTGGTGGTGATCGACCCGCGCCGCACCGAGACGGCGGCCCTGGCGGACGAGCACCTGTTCGTGCGGCCCGGCAGCGACTCCTACCTGCTGGTGAGCCTGCTGCAGGTGCTGTTCGCCGAGGGGCGGGTGAACCCGCGGCACCTGCGCCCGCTGTTGCCCGAGGGGGCCCTGGCGGAGGTCGAGCAGCGGGTGCTGCCCTGGCCGCCCGAGCGCACCGCCGCGGCCACCGGGATCGCCCCCGACGAGGTGCGCCGCCTGGCCCGCGCCTTCGCCGACAGCCCCTCGGCCGTGGCCTACGGGCGGGTGGGCGCCTGCACCCAGACCTTTGGGGCCTTGACCACCTATCTGATCGACCTGCTCAACGTGGTGACCGGCAACCTCGACCGCCCTGGCGGCGCGGTGTTCCCGGCGGCGGCCGTCGACCTGCCCGGGCTGGCGGGCCTGCTGGGGCAGACCGGCAGCTTCGGCCGCTACCGCAGCCGCGTCTCGGGGCTGCCCGAGTTCTCGAGCGAGCTGCCGGTGGCGGCCCTGGCCGAGGAGATCGAGACGCCGGGGGCGGGGCAGGTGCGGGCCCTGGTCGTGCACGCCGGCAACCCGGTGCTGTCGACGCCCAACGGCCGGCGGCTGGAGCGGGCGCTGGCCACCCTGGACTTCGCGGTGGCGATCGACCCCTACCTCAACGAGACCACCCGTCACGCGCACCTGATCTTGCCCCCGGCGATCGGGCTGGAGCGCGACCACTACCCGTTGATCTTCGGGGCCCTGTCGGTGCACAACACCGCCCGCTACTCGGCTCCGGCCGTCGACTCGCCCGCCGGGGTGCGGCCGGGGTGGCAGGCGTTGCTGGGGCTCGCGACCCGGCTCCTGGCGCGGCGCGGCCTGCGCGGCCGGGCGCTGGGCCGCGGCGCTCGCCTGCTCCTGGGGAGCGGTCCCGAGCGGGTGCTCGACCTCGCCCTGCGGGCGGGCCCGTACGGACTGCGCCGCGGCCGGCGCGGGCTGTCGCTGGCGAAGCTGCGGGCAGCGCCTCACGGGCTCGACCTGGGCCCGATCGAGCCTCGGCTGCGCAAGCTGCTGAGCACGCCCGACCGGCGGCTGGCGCTCGCCTCGCCGCGCCTGCTGGACGACCTGGCGCGCCTGGAGGCCCGGCTGGAGGAGGCCGGCGCCGAGGGGACCCTGCAGCTGATCGGCCGCCGAGAGCTGCGCAGCAACAACTCCTGGATGCACAACCTCCCCCGCCTGGCGCGGGGCCCGGAGCGGTGCACGCTGCTGGTCCACCCGCGCGACGCCGCGGACCGCGGCCTGCGCGACGGGGCGCGGGCGCGCCTCACCGGACCCGCCGGCTCGATCGAGGTCCCGGTGACGCTGAGCGAGGACATCATGCCCGGCGTGGTGTGCCTCCCGCACGGCTGGGGCCACCACCGGCCGGGCACGCGGCTGTCGGTGGCCGGTGAGCGCCCGGGCGAGAGCCTCAACGACGTGTTGCCGAGCGACGCGATCGACGCCGTGTCGGGCTGCTCGGTGCTGAACGGCACCCGGGTCCGCGTCGAGCCCGCGCGGGTCGAGGTGGAGGCGGCGACGGAGGTCAGCTCGTGAGCCGAGGCGAGGCGCCCGCGCGCGCGGCGTTCCCGATCTGGGAGCGCCTGCAGGTCCGGTGGGGGGACATGGACGCCCTCGGCCACGTGAACAACGCCGTGTTCTTCACCTACTGCGAGTCGGCGCGCATGCGCTACTTCGAGCGCCTCCAGCTGGCAGAGGTGACGCCTCCCGGGCAGGGGCCGGTGCTCGCCTCGGCGAGCTGCACCTTCCGCCAGCAGGTGCGCTACCCGGCCGAGCTGGAGGTGGGCCTGCGGGTGGCCGAGGTGCGCGCCCGCAGCTTCACCATGGAGTACGGGATCTTCCAGGCCGACAGCGAGGTGCTCGTCGGCGACGGGGCCTCGGCGGTGGTGTGGATCGACTTCGCCGCCGGCAAGGCGGCTCCGCTCCCCGAGGCCCTGCGCGCGGCGCTGGGGCAAGGCTGACGAAGGAGAGCCGGGACTCGCGCCGGGACTCGCGCTGTGAATGAGGAGCGCGGTCGCTTCGCTGGGACCTCATTCCCCGCTCCCAGCTCATGTTCATGTTCTCTGTTCGGGTCTCTCCCCCAGCAGGTCTTGCCCTTCCTCGGGGGTGCGGGAGCGGCGGGCCTGCTCCTGGATCGCGCCGGCTTCGCTGCCGAGCCCGCCCTCGGCGTCGGTCGTGACGCTCTCGCCCGCGAGCTGCGGGGCGCGGGTGGGCGGGGCTGCCGGCCCCTGGTCGGGCGGCAGCATGCGCACCGGCACCCCGTCGGGGAACACCATCTCGCGCGCCTCGTCGGGCATGGAGACCCCCTCGGCCTGGAAGGCGCGCTTCACCAGCCGGATCAGCGAGGAGCGGACCTTGAGGTAGCTGTGCTGCGTGCCGTCCAGCCAGAAGTACACCCGTAGGTTCACCGTCGCGGGGCCCAGGGCGTCCACCAGGACCCAGGGCTCGGGGTCGGCGAGGACGGCCGGGTGCTCGTTCACCACCCGCAGCGCCACGGCCTGGGCGTCTGCGATCGAGTCGGCGTAGCCGATCCCCACGGTGAAGTCCTCCCGCCGGTTCGGGTTGCTGGTGAAGTTGCGGATCGTGCTCTGGTAGACCGTCACGTTGGGCACCTGCACGTGGTTGCCGTCGAGGGTCATGAGGATGGTCGTCCGGCTGGTGAGCCGCTGCACGAAGCCTAGGTGGGGCCCGATCTCCACCAGGTCGCCGGTCTGGAAGGGCCGCTGCACGCTCAGGAACACGCTGGCCAGGAAGTTCTCCGCCACCCCTCGCAGGGCGAAGCCGATCACCAGCCCGATCAGGCCGGTGCCGCCCATGACGGTGAGCGCGACCCCGGTGAGGCCGGCGATCCGCAGGACGACGAACAGGCCGAGCACGAAGAACAGCGCCCCCGCCGCCCGCGCGATCACGCTCCGCAGGAAGGGGGGGACCTCGCGGCGGCGCAGCGAGGCGCCGGTGCCCTTCGAAGCGGCGAAGGCGAACACCCCCGCGACCAGCAGGACCAGGACGCTGAACACGAGCCAGGGGAGGGCCCGCACGACCCCGATCCACAGGTCGCGCAGGCCCTCCAGGGCGGGCTGGAAGTCCCACGGCGACCGCCGGGTGAGCTCGATTCGGTTGACGACCGCCGCCACGTCCTGGGTGTTGCGCGCCAGGTTTCCGGCCCACTCCTTGTAGTCCTCGCTGTCGGTGTGCCCCTCGAGGAACACCACCCCGTCGCGGACCCGCACCGCGGGAGCCTCGAACCACTCGGTGGCCTCGAGGATGTCTTGCAGCCGCTGCTCGATCTGTTCGTCCCGAGCCCGCGGCTCGACGTCCACCCGCTCGGGCGCGGCCGGTCCCTCCTCCTCGGGCGCCGCGGGCTCCTGCGCCAGGGCGAGGGCGGGGAGCGCCACCAGCACGACCAGGGCGCTCAGCCCGTGAACACGATGGCTGCCGCGGGGACGGCGGTGTCCCATGGCCCGGTCCATGACGCCTCCGGCCGCGCCTCGAGCGCGGGCGCCAAGGGGTCACGCAAATCGCGCTCGCAGCGGGGCGCCGAGGGGGCGGGGACCCCCCCATTGCCTGCCCCGCGTCGGCTCGCTACGGTCTGCGCCCGAGCTCCAGGAGGAAGACATGCACGTCCTGCTGCGCCGTGCGGGAGCGCTGCTCGCCGTCGCCCGCGACGGCGTCGAGGGGGGCGAGCTGCCGCTCCCGATGCCGATCGAGGGGCCGTAGTGGACTTCGACCCCGCCCGCGCCCCGGTCGCGCCGCGGCCCGCCGCGTCGGTCCTCTTACTGAGGGCCGGCGCGGG
>JAWLGW010000151.1:0-9725 GCA_041690735.1 Planctomycetota bacterium | reverse complement strand
CGGGACGCCGCGCGGTGGCCCGACGTCCGCGAGGCGGACCGCGCCCTCGAGCAGCTGCAGGCCCAGGCGAACAGCGAGGCCCTGCGGGCCAAGCTCACGGCCGTCCGGGGGGAGATCGACGCCTTCCGGGCCGAGGTGACGGCCGCCGTGGACGAGCTCCGGCGGATCGCCAACCGCGGGGCGGCGCTGCGCCGGGCGAACGAGCTGCTGGGGCGCTACCCCAACGCGATCGACCTCATGAGCCGCGAGGAGGTGTCGCTGCTGGTGGACGTCTCGCCGGCGAGCGACGAGACGGTGCTGCGCTGGACCGTGGGAGGCGTCGAGCTCCGGGCGGCCGCGCTGCGCAGCGGTCAGTTCGAGGTCCGTCTGCCGGTGCGACCCGGCGCCGAGGGCTTGCTCGAGGTGACGCAGCCCGGGCACGTGCCGCAGACCCGCGCCCTGCGGCTGGCCGACGTGCCCGACGAGGTGTACGTGTCCTTGATCCGGTGGGGCCCCACCGGCGCCGAGCGGCTGGAGCGCCCGCGCGTGCCCGCGGAGAGCGGACTCATCGTGGTCGACACGTTCAGCGGCGAGGGCAGCCTCCCCTATCCGCTGGCGAAGCTGCAGCGCACCCCCAGCCAGGACGCGCTGGAGTTCTTGACCGAGCGCCTGCTGCCGGGCCAGCGCCTGGTGGTGGAGGTCGTGTCCGCGATCCGGATGGGCGGCACCATCTACCTGGAGCGGTTCAACCTGTGGCTCTCGGACCGGTTCGGCCGTTCGGTCCCGCCCCACGCGGTGGACCTGTCGCGCAAGCCGGTGATCCCCGGGGTCCGCCGTGAGGTGCGGGGGCTGCAGGTCGGCGAGCCGATCCTGGAGCCGCTGTCCGACCTGCGCGGCTTCGACGACGTGCGGCACGCCCTGGAGTGGGTGGTCGCGCAGCTGCAGCGGGAGCTGGTCAGGTGAGCGACTCGCCCTTCGCGCCCGGCTTGGTGCTCTCGGGGTGGACCGTCGGGGCGCCCGAGGTCCGCGGGCCGAGCCCCCGCTGGTCGGCGGAGCGGGACGACGGACAGAAGGGGACCCTCAGCTACTTCCCCTTCTCGGGTCCCCGGGGCGTCCCCCACCAGCGCATGGGGCGGACGATCGTCCGCTGGAAGGACGTGAAGGTCGCCGAGCTGGCGCCGATCGTCACGGGCTCGGTCGACGGAGACCACAAGGGGATCTACGTCATCGTCCCCCAGCTCACCCGGATCGAGACCCGCGCGCCGGTCGACGCCATCCTGGCCCTCAAGTCGGCGGCCACCGCCCTGGCGGCCTTGCACGAGCAGGGGATCGTCCACGGCGAGCTCGACTTCTGGTGCGTGCAGCGGACCGCCGACGGGGCGAAGGTGGTCTTGCTGCCCCCGGCGCTGCGCATCCCGCCCGCGGGCGTGGACAAGCTGGGGCTGGACTGCGACCCGCGGTACGCCGCGCCCGAGGTCCTCGACCGCCGACCGGCGACCCCGGCCTCGGACGCGTTCTCGCTGGGGCTGGTGCTGTACCGCCTGCTCACGGGGCGGGCCCCCGTGCCCGGCTCCCACCCCGGGGAGACCTTCATCGCGCGGGGCAAGATGCCGGTGCCGGACCTGCCGGCCGACGTGCCGCCGCCGATCAAGGCGCTGTACGTGAAGATGACCTCGCTGCTGCCCGAGCAGCGGCCCGCCGACGCCCGGGCGCTCCTGGCCGACATCGCGCTGGTCGAGAAGGGGCGCGCGCCCGCGCGGCCGTCCTTGCCCAAGGTGAAGGTCGAGGTGGAGCGCGCCGGCGGCGCGATCGCGCTGCTGCTGCTCGTCCTGGCCCTGGGCGCCGGAGCGTTCGGCTACGCGGTCCGCGTCCTCCCGCCGCAGGACCCCACGGGCGAGTACGTGATGGTGCTCCCCCGGCAGGAGGAGGGCGAAACGACCGGCCCGTCCTCGCCCGACGAAGAGGCGCCCGACGAGGAGGCGCCCGACGAGGAGGCGCCGCCCGCCGACGGCAGCGGCGAGGCGCAGCCGGGCGACTGAAGGCGGGGAACAGCCCTCCGCTGTCAGCCAGTCGAATGGACGCGAGAGCGGGCGCCTCGCTGGCGCGTGGCGCTCGCGCGTGGATCCGAGGTCGGACCGGGACGGGCCGGCGGCGCCTCGACCTCAGTCCATGCCGCAGTGCGGGCAGGGCGACACGTCGCCGCGGGGCTCGTTGCAGATCGGGCAGGGGGCGGCGTCGGCCGCCGGAGCGGCGGTCCCGGTGCCGGCGGCGGGCGTCGCGGTGACGCCGGCGGTGGGCGGCGGCGCCGTGCCCAGGTTGATGTTCACCGGGGAGCGCAGCTTGTACAGCGAGCCCGACATGTAGTCGACCAGCAGCCCGATGCCGAGGGTCAGCACGGCGTCGAGCACCACCACGTCGATCCGGACGGTCTTGCCGATGTGCGTGGCGCCGGTCTTCCCGTCCTCGGTGCGAGCCGTGATCGTGTGCTCGGTCTTGGGATGCAGCATGACCTGCGTGGGGGCCCGCTGCTCTTGGGGGACCCCGTCCGCGATCAGCTCGGCGCCCTCGGGGTTGGTGGTCACCTGCACGGGCTGCAGCCCGCCGTAGCCCAGGATCAGGCCGCAGCCCGAGCTGTTCAGGACCAGCGCGACGGCGAGCGCCAGGGACAGGAACTTGGCCATGGTCGTTTCCCCCTGCGGAAGCGAGGCGCGCCAGGCGGCCTCGCCGGTGAAGGTCGATTCCCCGCGGCAGGATCCTAACTCCTGTGGCGGCGCCGGGCGAGGGGAGGGTGCCGTGCATGACTCGGCCGGAGGCGTTATGCCTGGGGCATGGAGAAGAAGCACGGCAAGTGGATCGCCCTGGGGGTCGTCGCCCTGATCGCCGTCCTGGCGTGGCCCACCCTGCAATGGTTCCGGTTCGAGCTCGAGGTGCGCGACGCCATCGGCGACAAGCAGCTGGGCCGCTTCCCCACCGCCGAGCAGGTGGTGGGCTTCCCGGCCACGCTGAAGACGCTCGCCGCCGCCAAGGGCTTCGCGGAGCTCGACGTGCACTTGACCCTGCAGCCGGTCGCCCGGGGACCCGTCACCTTCTGGCATCTGATCGCGGAGATGAGGTCGGGGTCCCACAGCTTCAAGACGCAGCGCCGCCTCGAGAGCGGCATGGACGACGACTACTTCGAGACCCTCCGCGAGGGCGGCGTCACCGTCCACGAGCCGACCGACGACGGCGACAGCGGCGGCGGGTCGGCGGTCGACGCGGCGGCCGACCTCCTCGGCGGCTGAGCGGGGCCGATCCTCTGCACGCCCCGCGCCAGCGCGATCCCAACACCCTGCTTGCTCCGCTCCTGCCTCTGCGCTAGAGTCGCGCCCCTCTCCCCGGGGTTGCGCTGCATGAGGTCCCGTACGCTCTACCGCGACGCCCTGGGCATGGTGGAGACGTCTGGTTTGGTGGGCTCGATCGAGGCGCTGGATGCCATGACCAAGGCTGCTGAGGTCGGGTTCGCCTGGCGGGAAGCATCTGGCGGCGGGCTGTTCACCGTGCTGGTGCGCGGCAGCGTGGGCGCGGTCAAGGCGGCCACCGAGGCCGGCGCCGAGGCGGCGCGCGCCGCGGGCGAGCTGCTCACGGTCCACGTGATCCCCAAGCCGGACCCGCAGGTGGTCCGCGCGCTGCTGCCGCGAGAGCACGCCTTCGCCGCGCCCGGGCGGCCGGCCCCCACCGCGGAGGGGAGGTAGCCCATGGACCGCGACCTCGCCGCCCTGCAGGAAGTCCGCGACGCCCTGGGGCGCGCCCGCGCCGCCCGCCTGGCGATGGAGGGCGCCTCGCAAGAGGACGCCGACCGGTGGGCCAAGGCGGTGGTCGACGCCGGCCGCAAGGAGGCGGTCCGCCTGGCCCGCCTGGCCGTCGAAGAGACGGGCATGGGCCACGTCACCGGCAAGACGCTCAAGAACATCTTCGCCACCGAGTTCACCTGGAACCGGATCAAGGACCTGAAGACCGCCGGGATCCTGCGCCGCGACGAGGCGCGCGGCGTGATCGAGGTGGCGCACCCCGCGGGCGTGGTGGCGGCGATCATCCCCACCACCAACCCCACCTCGACCGCGCTGTTCAAGTGCATCATCTCGCTCAAGTCGCGCTGCTCGGTGGTGGTCAGCCCCCACCCGCGGGCCAAGCGGTGCATCGCCGAGGCCTGCCGGATCGCCGCCGAGGCGGCCCGCGCCGCCGGCGCGCCGGAGGGCGCGGTGGGCTGGCTGGCGGACCCCACCATCGAGTCGACCCAGGCGCTCATGAAGCACCGCTGGACGTCGATCGTGCTGGCGACCGGCGGCCCCGGCCTGGTGGAGGCCGCCTACTCCTCGGGCAAGCCCGCCATCGGCGTCGGCTCCGGGAACTCGCCCGTCTACATCCACGCCAGCGCAGACGTGTCGCGCGCGGTGCGCGCGATCGTGCTCGGGCAGGTGTTCGACAACGGGACCATCTGCTCCTCGGAGCAGTCGGTCGTGTGCGAGCGGTCCCTCGAGCAGCAGGTGCTCGAGGAGTTCCGCCGCCGCGGCGCGCACATCTGCACCCCCGAGCAGGTCAAGGCCCTCGAGCCCGTGGTGAACCCCACCGGCCGGGGCATGAACCCCGACATCGTCGGCAAGTTCCCGCGGGTGATCGCGCGCATGGCCGGGTTCAGCGTCCCCGACACCACCACGGTGCTGATCTGCCCCTACCAGGGCGTGGGCCGCGACCACCCCATGTCGATCGAGAAGCTGTGCCCCCTGCTCACCTTCTACGTGGTCGACGGGCCGCGGCAGGCGGTGGCGCGCTGCCGGGAGATCCTCGAGTTCGGCGGCATGGGCCACACCTGCGCGATCCACGCCACGGACCGGGCGGCGATCGAGGCGTTCGGCCTCGCCATGCCCGCCTGCCGGATCGACGTCAACACGCCCACCACCCAGGGCTCGATCGGCTACACCACCAACCTCGACCCCTCCATGACGCTGGGGTGCGGGACGCCGGGCGGGAACATCTTCTCGGACAACATCGGCCCCCTGCACCTGATCAACGTCAAGCGGATCGCGTTCGTGAACGAGGCCATGCTCGACGAGGACGAGCGCCTCGAGCACGAGCTGCGGCGTGAGTTCGGCGACCCGCTCCTGCCCTGGGGCCCCAACCGGCCGGGCGCCTTCCAGGCGGTGTCGCGGGAGCCGTACGCCGCGCCCGCGTCGCGCCCCGTCGCCACTTCCACCGCCGGGGGGGACGGCCGCTCCTTCGGAGCGAGCCCGCTCACCCCGGCCGACATCGAAGCCATCATCGCGCGCCAGACGCGCAAGTAGCTGGAGGAACCTAGCGCATGAGCCAGATCGCTCTTGGCCTCATCGAGACTCGCGGCCTCGTCGGCTCCATCGAGGCGGCGGACGCCATGGTGAAGGCCGCTCGCGTCAAGCTGATCGGCAAGGAGACCATCGGCGGCGGCTACGTCACCGTCATGGTGCGCGGCGAGGTGGGCGCGGTGAAGGCCGCCACCGACGCCGGCGCGACCGCCGCCCGCCGCGTGGGCGAGCTGGTGTCGGTCCACGTCATTCCGCGGCCGCACTCGGAGGTGGAGACGATCCTCCCCCAGGCGCCTGCAGAGGCGAAGGCCTAGTCGAGCTGCCGCGAGTCGGCGCGCCGGACGTCTGGCGTCGCCGGCTCGACCCCGCCCGCTGAGGAGGCCCCGTGGCCGAGCTCCGTACGTACGCGTTCATCGACATCCTGCAGCCGCAGTTCGCCGCCTTCGTGGCCTCGACCGGGCGCGGCTACCTCCCCGTGGAGGGCCAGGCGGCCCTGTACGTGGAGGTGGCGCCCGGCATCGAGATCAACCGGCAGACCGACGTGGCCCTCAAGAAGACCAGCGTGCAGCCGGCGGTGCAGGTCGTCGAGCGCTCCTTCGGCCTCCTCGAGGTGCACGCCTTCGATCAGGGCGAGGTGCGCGAGGCGGGCCGGGCGATCCTGGAGAGCATGGGCCTCTCGGAGCAGGACCGCATCAAGCCCAAGGTGATGACCTCCGAGTCGATCACCAACGTGAGCCCGTACCACGCCACCCTGGTCAACCGCAACCGCAGCGGCTCCATGCTCCTGGGCGGGCAGACCCTGTACATTCTCGAGGTGCACCCGGCCGGCTACGCCGCCCTCGCCGCCAACGAGGCCGAGAAGGCGAGCCCGATCAACCTGATCGAGGTGCGCCCCTTCGGCGCGTTCGGGCGTCTGTGGCTGGGCGGCACGGAGGCGCACATCGCCGAGGCGGCCAAGGCGGCGGTGGCAGCCCTGGAGTCGGTGGACGGCCGAGCGGGCTGACGCGGTCCGAGCGAGCGAGGTCCCCGGCCCCCAGGACGTGACGCAGAGCGGCGGACTCCGCCCGCTCCGTGCGTCTTTTCGGCAGCCTGTCCCCAGTCGGGGCCTCACATCGAAACGCCCTGAGCGAAGCCGCCCGGGGCGGCGAGGGCGCCGTAAGTTCTTTATTCACTTCACATCTTGCTCCCCCGTGAATCTTTACGGCGATTCGGTGTCTGACAGGTGAGCCATGGTGTCGCACCGGCGCGCGATCTGCTTGCGTCAAGCCGGTGGCGCGGGACTGCCGAAGGACATTACAGGGAGAAGGTGAAGGAATGGCCGAGGAACGAAAGCGTCTGGAAGAGACCGCCAAGCTGCTGCGGAGCCGGCTCGAAGAGCTCCAGCGGCGTCAAGTGACCGAGATCGAGCGTCCCATGCACGAAGTCGCGGTGGCGGCCGTGCGCGCGACGCTCACCCAGGTGGGCCACCAGCTCCAGCGGATCGCGGCCTAGTCGCAGGGGATCTTCCCCCAGCGCCTGGGCGACATCCGCCCATTTCCCCTAGGTCAGGCCGGTCCGACAGCGCCGAACGGAGACACGGCCGACCCACGGGGATCTTCGAGGAGCAGGGCCGTCAGGCGCTCCCCCGCCGAAAATCGATCGCGATCGGCCGGGAGCACGAGCAGCGCCTCGACCCCCACCATCGACGGCAGCGACCCTGATCCTTGCAGCGGGTGCAGGCGGGCCGACAGCCCCGTCCCGTCGTCCTCCAGCGTGGCCCGGGCCAGCTCGGTGCGGCCCGGCTTGCGGCGGTGCTCGTGCGCCAGCGCCACCTCGGCGGTGGTGCGGTAGGGCCGAGGGTCGCCCAGCATGCGCCGCAGCCCCGGGCGCACGAACACCTCGAAGGTCACCATGGCGCTGACCGGGTTGCCGGGCAGGCCGATCACCGGGACGCCCCCAGACGGCCCCTGGTGGCAGGCGAAGCTCAGCGGCTTGCCCGGCTTCATGGCCACCTTCCAGAACCGCTGCTCGATCCCCACCGCCGCCAGGGCCTGGTGAATGAGGTCGTACTCCCCCACCGACACGCCGCCGATGGACAGCACTACGTCGGCTCGCAGCCCCTCCCGCAGCCGCTCCACGATCGGCTCCAGCCGGTCGGGAGCGATCGGCTGGATCCAGGGGACGCCGCCCGCCTCGACCACCTGCGCCGCCAGGGCGTAGGCGTTCGAGTTGACGATCGTGCCCGGCTCCTCGGGGTCCGACACGTCGCGCAGCTCGTCGCCCGTCGACAGCAGCGCCACCCGCGGGGCTCGCGCCACCGAGACCGCCGCGACCCCCTGGCTCGCCAGCAGGCCCACCTCGCCGGGGCCCAGGCGGGTTCCGCGCCGCAGCGCCACGGCGCCGCTCGACAGGTCACCCGCGCGCTCGCGGACGTGCTGGCGGGGCGTCGGCGCCTGCCGGATCGCGATCGCCTCGCCGCGGCGCTCGGTCTCCTCCTGCATGACCACCGCGTCGGCGCCGGCCGGCAGGGGGGCGCCGGTGAAGATCCGCATGACGGCGCCCGGCTCCAGGGGAGGCGGCAGCGGTCCGCCCGCCCGGGACTCGCCCCGCAGCGGCAGCGTCACCGGCGCCGCGGCGCTGGCGCCGGTCAGCTCGGCGGCGCGCACCGCGTAGCCATCCATGGCGGAGTTGTCGAAGGGCGGCAGGTCGCGGCGGGCGACCACGTCCTCGGCGAGGACGCGGCCGACCGCCTGGGTCAGCATGACGCGCACCGGACCGCGCGGTGTGAACGCCGGCAGCAGCTCGGCCAGGGCCTCAGGGATCGTCTTCATGAGAGGAGCGTTTAGCGGTTGGCAGTGCGGTCGCGACTCTTCCAGCCAACAGCCAACTGCTAGTTCAGGACCTGCCGACCGTCGACGCGCAGCGCGCAGGGGACGTGGGCCTGGCCCAGCCAGGCGTCCCAGGCGGCGTGGTCGCTCACGTCGACCCCGTCGCTGCGGGCCTCGGCCTGCAGCGTCCGCTGCAGGTCGCTCAGGAACGCGGTGTCCATGAGCTCGATGTGGTCCATGAGGTTGGCGTGGAGGACCCGGTACACGAGCTTCAGCTCGTCGAGGGAGTAGCTGGTGGTGCTGTTCATGGGGGTGATCCTACAGACTGGCGGCGACGGGTTGAACCAGGTTCTTGGAGGGAGGCGGCGCGTCCTGGTTATCGTGGCGCGAGAGCACGAGGGAGCCCGGCCAGAGTGAAGCGAGAGCCTTGCGCGGAGCTGATCGTCGATTACGACGCGGCCATCGCGGCCGTGCTGGCCGAGGTGACCTCCTGCGGCGCCGGCGACCGGATCGTGCTGTGCGTTTACATCATCGAGCCCGGCGCCTCGAGCGAGCGCGTGCTGGCCGAGCTGCGGGCGGCGGCCGAGCGTGGCGCGCAGGTCGCGATCTCGGTCGACGCCACCGCCGCCTCCAAGCTCTCGCGCCTGTGGGAGCGCACCTCCACCTTGCTCCCCCAGGCGCGCGCCCTCGCGCGCGACCTGCCGGAGCGGGTCACCGCCGAGGGCCGGCGGGTGCCCGACCACTCCAAGTACGCCCTGTTCCTGCGCAGCTCCGGGGCGCCCACCGCCCTCATGGGCGGGGTGAACCTCGGCGACCGGTTCCGCCCCTGGCGCGACTTCATGGTCCGGCTCACCGGCGCCGAGGTGGTGGCGACCTTGGAGCGGCGGCTGCTCGGAGAGGGCGCGCCGCCTGCCCTCGCCGTGCACGGCAGCGGAGGCCTCCCCCCGGTGGAGTTCGCGGTGAACCTCCCCTGGCGGAGCCTGTTCGAGGTCGGCGCCCTGTTCCGAGCCCTGGCGGCCGAGCCCACCCTGAGGCGCTTCCGGCTGGCCATGGCCTACCTCGACCAGGTCGGCGCCGCCGTGCTGCGGACCATGCTCCTGCGGGGCGCCGAGGTGGAGCTGATCCTGCCCCAGCAGGCGAACGTGTACCACCACGCCAACATGCGAGCCCTGTCGCTGCTCCTGCGGGACGCGCCCGGCCTGCGCGCGCGCCTGCTGCCCGACATGCTCCACGCCAAGGCGCTCCTGGCCTGGAGCGGCGAGGGCGAGCGGCTGGCCTTCCTCGGCTCGACCAACCTCAAGCGCAACTCGTTCCGCATGCTCGGCGAGCTCAACGCGCTGATCACGGAGCGGCCCTTCTGCGATCAGCTGGAGGGGGCGCTGGAGCGGCTGTGGGAGGAGGCGACGCCGGTCGAGGAGCCGCCGCGGTACAACGCGGCCATGGCGCGGATCGAGGAGCGCTTCGGCTGAGAGGTCGCGCGGCGAGCCCCCTCTGCGTTGCTCCTCGGTCACGAAGTGAACTTCGCTGGACCTCGTCGCGCCTTGGCGGGGCTCGCCGCGCGACCGCTCAGCGGGGCGCGCGGCGCGCCCCCGCTGCGGGGCGCCTCGGTCACGCCGTGCACGGC
>JAWLGW010000150.1:0-9744 GCA_041690735.1 Planctomycetota bacterium | reverse complement strand
GCCAGCCAGGCCGTCGCCGAGCGCGCTGGCGCGGGGGGGCCGATCGGCTGGGAGGGGCTGCGCGCGATCCAGCGGGTGGTGCTGGGGCGTGAGTCGGTGGGGTTCCGTCAGGAGGCCGCCTACGCGAACGCCCGCATGGAGACCTACGGGTTCTCTCCCCGCCTCGAGGAGGTGTTCGCCAAGAAGCTGGCCCGCGACGACGGGGAGGCGCTGCACCCGCTGCTCAAGGCGTGTCGCCTGTACCTCGACGTCCGCTTCTTTCACCCCTTCGCCGAGGGGAACGGCGCGGCGGCGCGGCTGGCCTTCCAGTGGATGCTGCAGCGGGAGGGCGTGCGCCTGCCCGAGCTGGCGCCGCTGTTTCGGCTGCCCGTTCACCCGGGCGTCCGCGAGGAGTACCAGGCGCTGTTCGACTTGGCCGCGTCGCTGCTGCGGCGGGCGGTGCAGGGGGCGCCGGACGAGGCCGGGCCAGCCTGAGCCTCGCGCCGGCTCCGGGGACCGGCACCGCAGCCGGGAGGCGCTGGTCGTGCGCGCAGTCGTCGCCGGACTCCACCCTCCACTGAGGTCGCCGGGGCCCCGCTGGAGCGCGCGCGAACAGGGTGTGGGAGTCCCAGGCCAGCTCGGCGGAGGCGCGCCGGCGCCTACCAGGCGGTCGGCTTGGGGTTGCGCTCGTCGAACCCGCGCTGGTGCCAGTAGGGGTAGGCGGGGGTGCGCCGGCTGGCGGCGTCGAGGCGGGCCACCTGCTCGGCGGTCAGGCTCCAGCCCACCGCGCCCAGGTTGTCGCGCAGCTGGGCCTCGGTGCGGGCGCCGATCACCACGTAGCACACGCTGGGGCGCTGCAGGGTCCAGTTGATCGCCACCTGCGGGACCGTCTTGCCGGTCTCGGCGGCGACGGCCTCGAGGGCCTCGACCACGGTGTACAGGTACTCGTCCTCGATCTCGGGGCCGCCCACGTCACCGCCCTGGGCGATCCGCCCCTCGCGCGGCGGTTGACCGCGGCGGATCTTGCCGGTGAGGCGGCCCCAGCCCAGCGCGCTCCACACCATGGTGCCCAGGCCCTGGTCGAGGGCCAGCGGCATGAGCTCCCACTCGTAGTCGCGCCCCACCAGCGAGTAGTAGCCCTGGTAGCTCACGTAGCGGGGGAGGCCGTGGCGGTCGGCGGCGGCCAGCGACTTCATGGTGTGCCAGCCCGAGAAGTTCGAGCAGCCGGCGTAGCGGAGCTTGCCCGCCCGCACCGCGTCGTCGAGGAACCGCAGGGTCTCCTCCACCGGCGTCAAGGCGTCGAACCCGTGCATGAAGTACAGGTCGACGTAGTCGGTGCCGAGGCGGCGCAGGCTGGCCTCGAGGGCGCGGGTCAGGTGGTGGCGCGAGGAGCCCTTGTCGTTGGGGCCGCTCCCCATGGGGAAGGTGCCCTTGGTGGAGATCAACACCTCCTCGCGGCGGCCGCGCAGCACCTGCCCCAGGATCTCCTCGGCGGCGCCGCTCGAGTAGACGTCGGCGGTGTCGAAGAAGTTGACCCCGGCCTCCAGGCAGATGTCGACCAGGCGCTCGGCCTCGGTGACGTCGGTCGCCCCCCACCTGCCGAAGAACTCGCCCACCCCGCCGAAGGTCCCGGTGCCAAGGCTCAGCGCCGGCACCTTGAGGCCCGACCGTCCCAGCTGACGAAACTCCATGCGCGCTCTCCTGAACGGCCGGGGAGGGTACCACGAGCGCGCAGCGGGGCGGCGCGCCGGCGCTACCGCGCGGGCTGCGCCGGCGGGTCGAGGAGCACCGGCGTCCCCAGGAGCGCGCTCGGCTGTCGGGGTCGCGAACCTGGTCCGCCAGCGCCTGATAGAAGTCCACGATCAGCCGCCAGAGAGGGCCTGGAACACGAACAGCTTGGCGTCGGGGGGCAGCTTGTCCGACAGCGCCCGGCGGTCCACCACCATCGAGTCCCCCACGAACAGGTTGACGTGGGGGCGCAGCGCGCCCCGCTCGTCGACGATGTACCCCGACAGCCCCGGGGCCACGGCGTCGAGGGCCCGCACCGCATCGGCGGCGGTGGCGGCCTCGACCGGGATGGGGCGGGCGTCGAGGTCCGGGAAGAAGCGGCGCAGCTGCGGGGCGAGCTCGACCTGCGGCATGGCCTAGGCGAACCGCACCGAGTGGACCGGCGGGAAGTTGTGGCCCAGGCACCGCCAGGTGTCGCCCCGGTCCTCGGACAGGTACACGTTGCCGGTGGTGCTGCCGAAGCACAGGGTGTCGCCGCTCACGTCGAGGGCGTGGCGGTACACCAGGTCGTAGGCGTGCTCTTGCGGGAGCCCCTCCCGCAGGCTCTCCCAGCTCTCGCCGCCGTCGGTGGTCCGGGCCACGAACAGCCCGCCGCCCACCGCCATGCGCTCCGCGTCCGCCCGGCCCGGGACCACCCAGGCGGTGCGGCCGTCCTGCGCGTCCACGGCGATCGGGAAGCCGAAGTGCACCGCCACCTCGGGCTTGCTCACCTTGCGCCAGCTGTGGGCGCCGTCGGCGCTGTAGAACACGCCGCAGTGGTTCTGCTGCCACATGTGCTCGGGGTCCGCGGCGCAGGCGGTAATGAAGTGGGGGTCGTGCCCCCAGTCGGCGGCGGGGTTGGGCAGGTAGTCCATGAGCATGCCCGCGTTGCGCCCGCGCCAGGTGGCGCCGCCGTCGCTCGACTCCAGCACCCCGGCCGAGGAGACCGCCACGTACAGGTGGTTGGGATCGCGGGGGTCGACCACCACCGAGTGGATCCCCGGGGCGAACTCGCCGTAGGCGATCGCGGCCGGGGTGCCGCCCCACTGGTTCTCGCTGGTGGCCTCGCCCGCGAACAGGTCGCCGCCCCGGCTGTCGTGGTTCCACAGGGGCCGGTTGAGCTCCCAGCTGTCGCCGCCGTCGCGGCTCACGAACAGCCCGCCCGGAATGGTGCCGGCGTAGATCGTGCCCGGCTGATCGGGGCCGCCAAACGCGATCGTCCAGATCTTGAGGACCTTGGCGTCCTTGTACTCGGGCTGCCTGCTCTCGGGGGAGGGCTCCTCGCCGGGGGCGGGCAGGTACTGGGCCACGAAACGGGCTCCCTCGGGATAGGCGATCGACGGCGCGTCCTCCCAGGTGGCGCCGCCGTCCTTGCTGCGCGACAGCTTGGGCCCCCAGTGGCCGTGGTCGAGCGAGGCCCACAGGGTGCCGTCGCGCGGGTCCTTGGCGGCGTAGGCCACCGACACGCCGGCGTGGGCGATCGGGCGGGCGCGCCAGGCGCCGTCCTCCCGGTCGACGATCAAGGTGCCCTTGCGGGTGCCGAGCAGGATCTGGTCGCTCATGGGACCTCCGGGGTCGAGTTGGTCTGGATCCTCGCAAGGTGCCGGGCTCCCTGCCAGAGGCCGCCGAGGCGGGCTACGCGTCCGGCGTGTGGCAAGCGTGCGGTAGCGTGGCCGCCGGGGAGGGGCCGCGGAGGAGCGTGGTTGGAAGCGAGCCGGGCGACGGCTTCGTGCAGGTGCGCGGGGCGCGGGAGCACAACCTCAAGGACGTGGAGGTCTCGATCCCCCGCGGGGCGCTGGTGGTGTTCACCGGGGTGTCGGGGTCGGGCAAGTCGTCCCTGGCCTTCGGGACCCTGTACGCCGAGGCGCAGCGGCGGTATCTGGAGTCGGTGTCGCCCTACGCCCGGCGGCTGTTCCACCAGATGGCGGTGCCCGAGGTGGACGCGATCGAGGGGCTGCCGCCGGCGGTGGCGCTGCAGCAGCAGCGCGGCGCGCCCACGACGCGCTCCTCGGTGGGGAGCGTGACCACCCTCTCGAACCTGCTGCGCATGCTGTACTCGCGGGCCGGCGAGTATCCGCCCGGGCAGGCGCTGCTCCACGCCGAGGACTTCTCGCCCAACACGCCCCAGGGGGCCTGCCCGTCCTGCCATGGGCTGGGGCGCATGTACGACGCCACCGAGGCGTCCATGGTCCGCGACCCCAGCCTCTCCATTCGCGAGGGGGCGGTCGCCGCCTGGCCGCCCGCCTGGCACGGGCAGAACCTGCGGGACATCCTCACCACGCTCGGCTACGACGTGGACCGCCCCTGGAAGAAGCTCTCCCGCAAGGCGCGCGACTGGATCCTGTTCACCGACGAGCAGCCCACGGTGCCGGTGTGGGCCGGGTACGACGCGGACGAGGTGCGGCGGGCGAAGAAGCGCCAGGAGGAGCCCAGCTACCAGGGCACCTTCACCAGCGCCCGCCGCCACGTCCTGCACACGTTCGCCAACACCCAGAGCGCGCGCATGAAGCGGCGGGTGGCCCAGTTCCTGATCAGCGCCGAGTGCGCCGCCTGCGGGGGCAAGCGGCTGCGCCCCGAGCCCCTGTCGGTCACCTTCGCCGGGCTCGATATTGCGGAGCTCTCCCGGCTGCCCCTGGCGCGCCTCGACGCGCTGGTGCGCCCGCTGGCCGCGGGGACGTCGGGCAAGAGGAAGGAGACGACCGACTCCGCCCGGGCCCTGGTGGCCCAGCGGATCGCCGAGGACCTCGCCGCCCGGCTCGAGGTGCTCCTCGACCTCGGCCTGGGCTACCTGACCCTCGAGCGCAGCACCCCCACCCTCTCGCCCGGCGAGCTGCAGCGGCTGCGCCTCGCCACGCAGGTCCGCTCCAACCTGTTCGGGGTGGTGTACGTCCTCGACGAGCCCTCGGCGGGGCTGCACCCGGCCGACACCGAGGCCCTGCTGCGAGCCCTCGATCGCCTCAAGGCGGGCGGCAACTCGCTGTTCGTGGTGGAGCACGAGCTGGACGTGATCCGGCAGGCGGACTGGGTGGTGGACGTGGGCCCGGGCGCGGGCCAGCACGGGGGCGAGGTGCTGTACAGCGGGCCCCTCCCCGGCCTGGCGCAGGTCGCGGCCTCCGAGACGCGCCGCCACCTGTTCGCCGCGGGCGAGGGCGCGAGCAGCCAGGGGCGGGCGGCGCAGGGGTGGCTGCGCCTGAGGGGGATCACCCGCCACAACCTGCGCGGCCTCGACGCCGACCTGCCGCTGGGCGTCCTGACCGCGGTCACCGGCGTGTCGGGCTCGGGCAAGTCGAGCCTGATCAGCCAGGCCCTGGTGGAGCTCGTGACCCGCGCCCTCAGCGGCGAGGCGGCGCCCAGCGCCAGTCCGGGGGGCGAGCCCGAGGAGCCCGAACAGGAGGGCCCGGCCCTGGAGCGCGAGCCCTGGGAGCCGAGCGGCGGCCAGCTCACCGGCGACCTCGCCCTGATCAAGCGCCTGGTGCGCGTCGACCAGCGGCCGATCGGCCGCACCCCGCGCTCGAACCTCGCCACCTACACCGGCCTGTTCGACCCGGTGCGCAAGCTGTTCGCCGCCACCCCCGCCGCCCGCAAGCGCCGCTACGACGCCGGCCGGTTCTCGTTCAACGTCCCCAAGGGGCGCTGCGCCACCTGCCAGGGCGAGGGGTTCGTCATGGTGGAGCTGCTGTTCCTGCCCAGCGTGTACTCCCCCTGCCCCACCTGCCACGGCGCCCGCTACGACGCCAAGACCCTCGAGATCACCTACCGCGGCAAGACGATCGCCGACGTGCTGGCCCTGACCGTGGACGACGCCTGGGCGTTCTTCGCCGAGGAGCGGCCGGTGCGGCGGGCCCTCGACGCCCTGCGGCAGGTGGGGGTGGGCTACCTGCGCCTGGGGCAGCCCGCGACCGAGCTGTCGGGGGGCGAGGCCCAGCGGATCAAGCTGGCGACCGAGCTGCAGCGCGGCCACCGGGGCGCCACCCTGTACGTCCTCGACGAGCCCACCACCGGCCTGCACCCCACCGACGTGGAGCGCCTCATGGCGCAGCTCCACGGGCTGGTCGAGGCGGGCAACACCGTGGTGGTGGTCGAGCACGACATGGGGGTGATCGCCGGCAGCGACTGGGTGATCGACATGGGCCCCGGCGCCGGCGACGAGGGCGGGCAGGTGGTCGCGGCGGGGCCGCCCGCCAAGGTGGCCCGCAGCCGCAAGAGCCGCACGGCGCCCTACCTGGCGCGGGCGCTGGGCTGAGCGCGCTCGCTGCTGCGGAGAGTCGCGCAGCCAGCTCCAAGCCCGGCGAGGGGCTGGGGGCTGCCCCCGTATTCTGGCCGCCAAGCCGCGTGCGTGTGACCGCGGCGTGCTACCGTCCATGACGTGGCGCCGAGGACGTCCCGGTCCTCCCCCCTCCGCTTGATCGCATTCTGCCTGTGGCGTGCCCTCTCGCGTTGCTCCCCATAGGCCGAGGTGATCGAGCATTGACCACGCACCGCCGGTCCGCCACACCGCCCGCCGCCCCCCGTCGCGCGCGCCCGCGCGAGGCCAGCCCCGCCGGCCGAGCAGCCTGGGCCGACTGCCCCCGGCGGCGGATCACCGAGCTGGTCGGCGAGCTGCGGGCCCTCGTCGCGCTGCTCGAGGAGCGGCCCCTCGCCAAGCGACACTTGGTGTACGCCCGCTGCATTCCGCTGCTCACCGAGCTGAGCGGGCAGCGGGGCGACAGCCTCCCCTTGCGGGAGCTCAACTCGCTGATCCACGAAGCCGGCTGGCACCTGCGCTCGCTGGCGGGGCTCGCCTCGCTCGAGCCGCGCCGGGACGACCAGCACGCGGTGTGGGCGCGCACCAGCCTCGACCGGATCGCGGCCTGCGCCGGCGCGGGCGACGCCCCGCGCGGACTCGCCTGACGTCTCGCTGACTCTCTTCCCCCACCACGAGGACGAACCAATGCTGCGCAAATACATCGGCAACAAGAAGAGCATCGAGGCCCGGAGCGACGACCGCGGCCACACCTGGTCGGTCAAGCTGTTCGACTGCGGCCGCCTGACCAAGTACTCCAAGGCGACCCTGGCCGAGGTCGACAAGCTGGCGGCCGACCAGGGCATGGTCCTCGCCAAGTAGGGCCCGCCACCTGTCGGGCTCAGCCCACGCTGACGGGAGTGCGAAAAGGTGCCCCTCCCTCGGGCGCCCCCCCCGTAAGCCCTTGGACCGGCGAGAGAAGCGCGCTTCGAGCGGCGCCCGGGGCGGTTTGGCCAGCGGTGTGTAACGGAGCGGCGTGGCCCCCTTCCCGAGGAGTCCGCCGTGAGACGCGCCGCCGCCCTGTGCCTGATCCTGTGCTTCCCCACCCTGGCCCTGGCCGACCCGATCGACCTCGGCGGCTCCTGGAAGGTCCCCTCGCAGAGCGGCGGGGTGATCGGGACCGTGCGCGTGAAGGCGGGCGAGGAGCCCGGCGCCTATCGGCTGCGGTTCATCCTGGGCGACGGCTCGGTGAAGGAGCTCGACGGGCGGTTCGACGGGGAAGTGCTCACCACCTCCCGCCCTGGCGGCGAAGGCGAGGCCGTCGCGGCGGCGCACCACGTGGGCGCGCTCGGCGCCCTCGAAGGCGCCAGCGGCGGGGCCACCGCGGCGCCCGCCTCGACGGCTGCCGCCAGCGCGGCCGCGACCGGCGCCTATCGGCTGCGCCGCACCGTCGCCACGATCGACGGCGAGCGCCGCCCCAGCTACCGGTTCGAGGCGGAGGGCGCCGCCAACCCCGAGGGCCTCACCCCGGTGGCCGCCTTCGGGCGCGTGGCGCTGGCGCTGCGGATCGTCGGCCCGGGCGGCTTGAAGATCGGCGACCGGGCCCACTTCGCCGCCGAGGTGCGGCCGGGCGGCGTGCCGGGCGCGCTGTCGTGGAGCGTGAGCGGGGCTTACGCCTGGTTCTCGCGGCAGGGTGAGCGGCTGCGCCTCGAGGCCCGCGAGGCGGGGACCGTGCGGGTGTTCTGCCGGTTCACCCCCGAGGGCGGCACCCAGGGGGCGGTGTACGAGGCGACGCGCTTCGTGGAGGTCGCGCCGCCCTTCGAGTCGATCGCGGTGACCGCCCTCGCCTTCCGCTCGGACCACGGCCTCCTCAAGGACAACGACGCCGACTGGACCGACGGGGGCGCGCCGATCCCCGAGCCCGAGTGGACGCCGGCGAAGCAGCACCCGATCAGCCACACCCTGGGCGAGAAGGTGCGGGTGCGCGTGACCCTGACGGTCACGCCCGAAGACGCGCCGCCGTTCGCGGCGATGCTCCGCGGCGACGGCCCCGGCGACGTCGACTTCCGCCGCTCGGTCCGCCTGCGGGGCGGCACCCAGACCGTCGACCTCGAGTCGGTGGCGCCGCTGCCGCGGGCGATCCGCGAGCTCGACCTGTCGATCCGCTGGCGGTACACCTTCCGCGACACCACCGAGGGGCCCGAGATCGGCGAGACCCGCACGACCGCCTTCCTGACCCTCGGCCGCCCCACCACGCCCTCCCGGCGGCCCGGGGTCACCGTGAGGCGCATGCGCCAGGCGGTCAAGGCGATCGCCGGCGCGGGCAGCCGGGATCCGCACGCGATCGCCAAGCACGTGATCGGCAAGTGGAGCCGGTTCAACCTCGACGTCGCCTACTGGAACGCCTGGGAGCTGGGCGACGACAAGGTCGACCCCGAGACGGGCCAGCTGATCGGCGCCGATTGCCAGACGATCGTCCGCTACACCGAGAACGTGATCGGCATGGCCGGCGTCCCGGGACAGGCCGAGTTCGTGGTGGTGTGGGCCAAGGTCAAGCGGCCCGAGAAGGCGCTGGCCAATCCGGTCCACGCGGGGCACATGGGCAACCCCCGCCAGCTCCACAACGACCACTTCAGCTCCCGCAGCGAGCGGCGCGGCTGGGTGGCCTACCTGATCGACGGGAACAACCGCCCCAACAACTACGAGGCGGCCCTGCGGTTCACCCACGGCGGTGAGAAGCTGTATTACCCGGGCGGCGTGCGGGCGGTCATGAGCCACGCCGATCAAGTGCTGCGGGTGTTCGGCTCCATGAGCTGGGTCGACACCCTGGACGGGTTCGAGGTCAAGGACGCGATCGTCCGGTATTGAGAGCTGTTAGCTGTTAGAGGTGTCGCTGGTCCTGTGCTCCTCGACATGGCGAGGAGGGGCCCAAGGGCGACAGCACTAACTGCTAACTGCTATCGGAGGAGCGATGAAGGTCGCAGCCGCGCTCGGTGTGCTGGGGGTGGCGCTCGCGCTGGCGGGCTGCCCCGCGCCCGACGATCCGAAGGCGCCGCAGGCGGGCGCGGCCGACGCCGATCCTGCCGCCCCTGCGCCCGCCGCCCCGCCGGCGGCGGGACCCGAGGAGGCGCCCGTGCAAGGACTCGAGGCGGTGAGCGACCCCCAGGCCCGGGCCTGGCTCACCCGGGTGGCGGCGGTCTCCCCCGCGGCCTTCGCGCCGCGAGCCGAGGCCGAGGAGCAGCTGACCGTGTACGTCACCCAGTCGTCGGGGGCGAGCGGCTTCAACCTGCTGCCCGAGGTCGACCCGCACCGGGGCGCCAAGGAGGGCGCCGAGTGGAGCGCCCACCCCGCCCAGGGCGAGGACGGGATCGACCTCGTCCGCTGCCGCTACCGCGCCCTGGGGCGCGCCATGGAGCTGCGCGAGGGCTGGAACCTGCAGGTGCTCACGATCGCCCTCGAGGAGCCCCTCGACCGGGAGGGCCTGGAGGCGCTGCTCCGACAGGTGGTCCGGGTGGAGCGAATGAACGGCACCCGCTGGGACTTCGACCTGCCAGCGACCGTCACCCCCCCGCTGCACCTCACCAACGTCGGCGCGCCGCCGGTGGACCAGGTCACCGACCGCGACCAGCGGGTGGACGTGGTCTTGGCCGAGGACGCCCTCACGCTGGCGTTCTACAAGCGCGTGCCCCAGCTGGCGGTGTGGAACCAGGACGCGGGCTGGTTCCGCGCCTCCACCCGCGACGCCCTCTCGCGCTAAACGGCAGGTCACGATCATG
>JAWLGW010000149.1:0-9751 GCA_041690735.1 Planctomycetota bacterium | reverse complement strand
CAAGCCGCCGCGGCGGTGGCGGCCCACCGCGACGACCCCCTGCGGGCCGCCGCGGCCCTGCTGGAGGCGCTGCGCCCCGCGCAGGTCCCCTCGCCTGGCGCCGCCTCCGCCCCGTCCTTCGCCGGGGGCGCCGTGGTGGCCCTGAGCTACGACCTCGGCCGCCGATACGAGCGGTGGCCCGAGGCCGCGGCGGCCGACGCCGCCGCGCCGGACCTGCACGTGGCGGTGTACTCGCGGGTGGCGGCCCTCGACCGGCGGACGGGCACGATCGAGGTGCGGGGCGAGGGGCCGGGCCTCGAGCCGGCCGAGCTGGACGCGGCCCTGGCGGAGGCCGCGGCCTCGCACGAGGAGCGGCCCGCCGCCTCGGCCCCGGCCGCGGAGGGGGCGCCGTCGCTCGACCAGGCCGCCTATCGCCAGGCCGTCGCGACCGCCCGGCGCCTGATCCGCCGGGGCGACCTGTTCGAGGTCAACCTGTCCCGGCGGCATCGGCTCCCGGCCGTCGACCCCGACCGGCTGTATGCCGCCTTGCGCCGGCGGGCGCCGGCGCCCTTCATGGCGGACCTCGAGCTGGGCGACGGTCGACGGCTGCTGTCGGCCTCGCCGGAGCGGTTCTTGCGGCTCGACCGGGCCGGCGTCGTCGAGGCCTGGCCGATCAAGGGCACCCGCGCCCGCGCGAGCGACCCCGCCGACGACGCCCGGCAGGCGGCAGCGCTGCTGAGCAGCCCCAAGGAGGCCGCGGAGCTGGCCATGATCGTGGACCTCATGCGCAACGACCTCGGGCGCGTGGCGCGGCCGGGCTCGGTGCGGGTGGTCGACCCTCGGCGCCTCCAGTCGTGGCCGACCGTCCACCACACCGTGGGGATCGTCGCGGCGGAGCTCGAGGCCGGACGGGACTGGGCCGACCTGGTGCGGGCCGCCTTCCCGCCGGGCTCGGTGACCGGGGCCCCCAAGCTGCGCGCGGTGGAGGTGATCGACGAGCTGGAGCCGGTGCGGCGAGGGCTGTACTGCGGCGCGTTCGGCTGGGTGGGCTGGGACGGCGCCGCCGACCTGGCGGTGGCGATCCGGATCGCGGCCTGCGAGCCAGACCGCACCTTCATTCACGCGGGCGGCGCGGTGCTCCTCGACTCGGACGCCGCCGCCGAGGAGCGCGAGGCGGCGGTGAAGGCCCGGGCGCTGCTCCTGGCCGCCGCGGAGGCGCTCGTCTAGTGGGCGAGCGGATCGCGATCGTCTCGGACGTGCACGCCAACATGGAGGCGCTGGTCGCGGTCATGCGCGACATCGAGGCCCGGCGGGTGACCAAGATCTACTGCCTGGGGGACCTGATCGGCTACGGGCCGAGCCCCAACGAGGTGATCGAGGTCGCCATGCGCAACTTCGAGCTCGTGATCAAGGGCAACCACGACGAGGCGATCTCCTACAAGATCCCCAAGCGCTTCAAGCGCCTGGCGGCCAAGGCCGCCTTCTGGACCCGCAAGCAGATCAAGCCGCGGCGGGCGCCCGGCTACCGCGAGCAGCGCAAGCGGTGGGCCTACGTGAAGCGCTTCCCCCGCACCGAGGAGCTGGGGACCTGGATCATGGCCCACGGGTCGGTCGAGTCGAACCTCGACTACGTGTACGACCCCGAGGAGGCCCTGGCCGTGTTCGACGACATGGGCGACAGCCGGATCTGCTTCCTCGGCCACACCCACGTGCCCGGGATCTTCCTGCAGGGCAGCTCGGGCGAGGTGCACTACGTCGAGCCCGAGGAGGGCAAGCGGTACACGATCACGGGGCGCCGGGCGATCATCAACGTGGGCTCGGTGGGCCAGCCGCGCGACGGCGACCCCCGCGCCTGCTGGGTCCTGGCCCGCGACGACGGCAGCTTCTCCTTCCGCCGGGTCCCCTACGACATCGAGGCCTGCGCCGAGAAGATCTTCAGGGCCCGGGGCCTGCCGGCGAGCCTGGGGGAGCGGCTGTTCGAGGGGGAGTGAGTCGGGTGCAGCTCATCTCGATTCCCGCTCCTCGTGCCCGTGCCCGTGCCCGTGCCCGTGCCCGTGCCCGAAGGCTTTGCGGGCACGGGCACGGACGGGCACGTAAGGAGAGCGCCAGCCCTGCAACCACGCGGGGTTGTCATTCACGTCATCTGCACCCGAGTGAATCGCCGAGTACCCGCTCCTGCCCATGCGCTCCATGGAACACGGAATACGAACAGGGAGTATCAACGAGAACAGGGAACGGCTCCCGGATCCGTTCCCAGGTCTTGTTCCCTGCTCTCTGTTTGATGTTTCCGTGTTCGAGACGCGCCCGCGGCTACGCCTCGCCGTTCGCCTTCGCCGCCGCCCGCAGGTCCTCGCCGTACTGGCGGACCGCGTCCAGCGCCGAGATCAGCCCCACCACCTTGTCGTCCTCGTCGACGACCACCAGGCGGTGGACCTCCTTCCAGGTCATGGTCTCGCACACCAGCCACAGGGGATCGCTCGGCTTGCAGGAGTGGACCACGGGGGTCATGAGGTCGCGCACCTGCCGCTGGACCAGCGCCTGCATGACCTTGGCGGTGTGCTGGACGGCGGGGTCGCGCGAGGGACGCAGCAGGCGGGCGGTGGCGCCCTTCTGGCGCCCGCCGCCCTTGCGGTCGACCCGGTGCTCGCCCGAGGTGGGCGGCGCGATCGTGTAGGCCAGCGCCCGCAGGATGTCCGTCTCGGAGACGACGCCGACGGCGCGCCCCTCCTCGTCCACCACCGGGACGCCGGTGAAGTGGCTGACGCGGAACAGGTGGATGAGCTCCTCCACCGGCTGGTCCTGGCGGACCGTGGTCACCTCCGTCGTCATCACGTCCCGAGCGGTCAGCATGGTGCCTCCCCTGCGCAGCGGCGCCGGCCCAGGATCCTACCCCAGGGCGTCCCTCATCTCGCGGACGGCCTGGCGGAGGCCGACGAACACCGCCCGGCTGACGATGGCGTGGCCGATGTTCACCTCCTCCAGCCCCTCGATCCCGCGCACCGCCTGGATGTTGCGGTAGTCCAGGCCGTGCCCCAGGGCGAGGTGGAGGCCGAGCTCGACGGCCCGGGCGGAGGCCGTCACCAGCCGCTCCAGCTCGATCCGCTGCTCGGCGCCGCGGGCGTTGGCGTAGGCGCCGGTGTGGAGCTCCACGTGGCTGGCGCCCACCTCGCGCGCGGCGGAGAGCTGCGCCGGGTCAGGGTCGATGAACAGGGAGACCGGGATCCCCGCGGCCGTGAACCGCTCCACCGCGGCGCGCACCGCATCGCGCCGGGGGGGCACGTGCAGGCCGCCCTCGGTGGTGACCTCCTCGCGCCGCTCGGGCACCAGCGTCACCTGGTCCGGCCGCACCTCCAGGGCGATCGCCACCACCTCCTCCGCCAGGGCCAACTCCAGGTTGAGGGGGGTCTGCACCGTCTGGCGCAGCAGCCGCAGGTCGCGGTCCTGGATGTGCCGGCGGTCCTCGCGCAGGTGGACCGTGATCTGGTCCGCGCCGCCCAGCTCCGCCTCGTGGGCGGCGGCCACCGGCTCCGGCTCGCGCCCCCGGCGCGCCTGCCGCAGCGTCGCCACGTGGTCGATGTTCACGCCCAGGCGGATCACGCGCCCTCTTCGCTAGGGGCGCCTGCCTCCTCGGGCTCGGCGCCCGAGTCGCCCCCGTTGCCGCCGGACGCGTCCGCGTCCCCGGCGGACCCGTCGGCGGACCCGTCGGCGGACCCGTTCGCCGACCCATTCGTGGGCCCGTTCGAGCCAGGGGCGCCGGTCCCGGCCCCGTTCCCGTTCCCCTCGGGGTGGAGCGGGTCCTGCGCCGGCAGGGCGCCCGAGGTGCTGCGGGCCTCGCCCTCGCGGATCGCGCGGCCGTCGAGCAGGGCCAGGACCTCGGCCCCCGAGATCGTTTCGAAGCGGAGCAGGGCCTCGGCGATCCGGTCCAGCGCGTCGCGGCGCTCGGTGATCAGCCGCTCGGCGCGCTCGTACTGGTCCGAGACGACCCGGCGCACCTCGGCGTCGATCGCCTGCAGGGTCTGCTCGGAGTAGGTCTTGGCCCGCCCCAGCTCGCGCCCCAGGAACACCGTGTCCTGGTCGTCCTCGGAGTACAGGATCGGCCCCAGCCGGTCGCTCATGCCCCACTCGGTGACCATGCGCCGGGCGAGGCCGGTCGCCTGCTCGATGTCGTTCTTGGCCCCGGTGGACAGGTCGTTGGTGTAGAGGCCCTCGCCGATGCGGCCGCCGAAGGCCATGCAGATGCGGGCCTCGATCTGCTTCTTGCTCAGGGAGTAGGCGTCCTGCTCGGGGAGCGACATCGTCATGCCCAGCGCCCGGCCGCGGGGGACCACCGTCACCTTGTGCAGCGGGTCGCAGCCCTCGACCAGGGCGGCCACCAGCGCGTGCCCGCCCTCGTGGTAGGCGGTGGCGGTGACCTCCTCCTTGAGCATCTTCCAGGACTTCTTCTCGCGGCCGAACCGGATCTTGTCGCGGGCCTCCTCCAGCTCCGCCATGGAGATCGACTCCTTGTCGGCCATGGCGGCGGCGAGGGCGGCCTCGTTGAGCAGCGCCTCCAGCTCGGCGCCCGAGAAGGTGGGCGTGGCCCGGGCGATCGTCTTGAGGTCGACGTCGAGCGCCAGCTTCTTGCCCTGGGCGTGCACCTTGAGGATCTGCTCGCGGGCCTCCACGGTGGGCATGCCCATCACGATCTGGCGGTCGAACCGGCCCGGGCGCAGCAGGGCCGGGTCGAGGATGTCCGGCCGGTTGGTGGCGGCCATGACGATGATCCCGCGGTCGGTGTCGAAGCCGTCCATCTCGACCAGGATCTGGTTGAGGGTCTGCTCCCGCTCGTCGTGGCCGCCGCCCATGCCGCTGCCCCGTCGGCGGCCGACGGCGTCCACCTCGTCCAGGAAGATGATGCAGGGCGAGTCCGCCTTGGCCTTCTCGAACAGGTCCCGCACCCGGCTGGCGCCGACGCCCACGAACATCTCCACGAAGTCCGAGCCGCTGACCGAGAAGAAGGGCACCCCCGCCTCGCCGGCCGTGGCCTTGGCGAGGAGCGTCTTGCCGGTGCCCGGGGGGCCGATCAGGAGCACGCCCTTGGGGATCCGGCCGCCCAGGCGGGAGAACTTCTTGGGGTCCTTGAGGAAGGCGATGATCTCGCTGATGTCCTGGCGCGCCTCCTCGACGCCCGCCACGTCCTTGAGGGTGACGTTGGTCCCCTTCTCGCCGGCGAGGCGGTGGCGGCTCTTGCCGAACTGGATCAGCGAGCCCGGACCGCCGGGGCCCCGGAACTGGCGGAACAAGAAGAAGTAGATGACCGCGATCAGCAGCAGGGTGGGCAGGAACCACAGCAGGGCCTGATAGAGCAGGTCGTTGCGCGGGTCGGCGAAGACCTCGGTGTCGATCCCCTCCTCCTCGACCAGGCGCTGGATCCGCTCCTCGGTGCTCGTCGCCGCGTCGTCCGAGTTGAAGTACACCACCCGGCGCAGCGACTCCGACTGCTCGTCCAGGCGGCCGGGGCGCAGCACGACCTGCGCCTGCTGCCCGTTGAAGCGCACCTCCTCCACCGAGTTCTTGCGGAGCAGCCGCTGCAGCTCCACCTGCCCCAGCGGCTCGCCGCCGACGCCCTTGCCCATGCCGTCGGGGGCCAGGGCCAGCAGGAGCATGAGGAACACGAAGAAGGCGACGACCAGCAGGCCGCGCGGAGGGCGCTCGTTCTTCGCCGGCTCGCGTCGGCGCTCGTCCTGATCCTCGCTGGCCAAGAGGTGCTCTCCCGGGGAGTCGGGCGGGGCCGCCCTGTGTTGGGCCCGAAGGTAGGCGCAGGGGCGATGACTGTCAATCTGTGGGGTCGATCGGCATCGCTGTCGGTCCGACGTTTGCGGTCCCGCAGCTTGCCGCCGGTGCCTCCTCCGCCTACAGTGTTCAATCGCGTGGAACCTTCCATAGGATGGGTGGTGGTCGCCCTGACGGCCATCGCCTGCTGCTTCTTATCTCTGGCCCTCGGAGCGCTGCGCTCCTACTCCCTGGCCCGTTTCGAGGCCTTGCTGGAGGGAGACAGCAGGCGCATGCAGCGCCTGCGCGACCTCCTGCAGCGCGAGGAGCGGCTGGTCATCGGCATCGGCGCGCTGCGGGGCGTCCTGGCCGTGGTCGGGGTGTCGATCCTCACCAGCCTCGTGCTGCTGGGCACCGTGGCCCGTCACCCGGAGGCCGACGGGATGCGCTGGCTGCTCACCGGGGTCGAGCTGCTGGCGGTCGGCGCCGGCCTGTTCGTGGCCTTCGCCCAGACGGTGCCGTTCTCGATCGGCGAGCGGCGGGCGGAGGCGGTGCTCCTGCGCCTGCACGGGTCGCTGGTGCTGCTGGAGAAGGCCTGCCTGCCGCTGATCTGGCTGTTCGGCGGCCTCGCCACCGTGGCGCTGCGGGTGTGGGGCGTGGCCGAGGTGGACGAGAAGGAGGAGGTCCGCCACGAGATCCTGTCGGCCGCCCTGGCCGGCGAGAACGAGGGGGTGATCGACGAGGCCACCAAGGGCGTCATCGAGAACCTGATGTACTTCCGCGACGCGGACGTGGCCGAGGTCATGACGCCGCGGATCGACATCATCGCGGTCGACGTCAAGGACGACCTGGACGCGATCCTCGAGGTGGCGCTGAAGCACGAGAAGAGCCGCCTCCCGGTGACCGACGGCAGCCTGGACCGGATCGTGGGCGTCCTCATGGTCAAGGACCTGCTGCGCGCCCTGCGCGAGCCCGACATCACCCCGGCCAGCCTGGTGCGCAAGCCGTACTTCGTCCCCGAGACCAAGCGGGTGGCGGACCTGCTGGTGGAGCTGCGGGCGCGCAAGTTCCACATGGCGATCGTGGCCGACGAGTACGGCGGCACCGCCGGCCTGGTGACGATCGAGGACCTGATCGAGGAGATCATCGGGGAAATCGACGACGAGCACGACAAGGAGGACCTGCCTCTGCGGCGGATCTCCGAGGGCGTGATCGACGTGGACGCCAAGCTCGACATCGACGCGGTCAACGACGAGGTCGGCACCAAGATCCCCGAGGACGAGGACGTGGAGACCCTGGGCGGCTTCATCGCGCTGCGCCTGGGGCGGATCCCGGCCAAGGGGGACGAGGTCGTGCTCGACGGCGCCACCTTCGTCGTGACCGAGGCCGACGAGCGGCGCGCCACACGCGTGCAGATCCGGCTCAAGCGCGCCGTCGCCCGGTCGCGCTAAATGAGGGGGCAGGATTCAGCATCGCCTCCTGCCTTCGTGCCCGTGCCCGTGCCCGTGCCCGAAGCGCGCCGGGCACGGGCACGGGCACGGGCACGGGCAAGAGAGAGAGACGTCGCAGAATCGCGCCCCCTCATTTAGCTTGCCTGCCCCCCGCGCCCACCCGTACAAGGGCGTGCCTGGAGGCGGGGCATGACGAGCGCCGAGGCGCCGCGCACCTTCGATTGCCGCAGCTGCGGCGCCACCCTCACCTTCGCGCCGGGGACCGACCGGCTGGAGTGCGAGTACTGCGGCTCCATGCAGGAGATCGGCGGCGCCTCCGCCGCCGGCGAGGTCCTGGAGTACGACCTGGCGGACGCGCTACGGAGCGCGCCTCGCCGGGCGGCCAAGGACCTGGTGCAGAACGGCACCGAGGTGTGCTGCCAGGGCTGCGGCGCGCGGACGGTGTTCGAGGGGCAGGCGGGCAGCTGCCCCTACTGCGACTCCCCGGTGGTGATCGACGTCCAGGGCGGGGACGAGGCGGTGATCGCGCCCGAGAGCGTGCTCCCCTTCGAGGTCTCCGCCGAGGAGGCCCACGCCGCCTTCCGCCGCTGGGTGGCGGGCCTGTGGTTCGCGCCCAGCGACCTCGTCAAGCGCGCGGCGGCGGACCGGATCGATGGCGTGTACCTGCCCTACTGGACCTTCGACGCTCAGGCGACCAGCCGCTACCGCGGCGAGCGGGGCGACGACTATCAGGAGAGCGAGCGCTACACCGACGCCCACGGCCACTCGCGCACCCGGCAGGTGACGCGCACCCGCTGGTCGCGGGCCGCGGGGACGGTGCGGGTGAGCTTCGACGACGTGCTGGTGTGCGCCAACGAGGCGCTCCCGCGCGACCTGGTCGAGCGCCTCGAGCCCTGGGACCTGCAGGACCTGCGCCCCTACGACCCCTCCTACCTGAGCGGGTTCACGGCCGAGCGGTACGCGGTCGACCTGCCCGACGCCTGGAGGCGCGGCCAGGAGCGCATGGTCGAGCGGATTCGCGTCGCGGTGCGGGCGGACATCGGCGGCGACCGCCAGCGGATCCACGACCTCGACAACGACCTCGCCGCGGTCACCTTCAAGCTGTGCCTGCTGCCCCTGTGGATCAGCAGCTTCCGCTACGGGGGCGAGGTCTACCGGTTCCTGGTCAACGCCCGCACCGGCGAGGTGGCGGGCAAGCGCCCCTGGAGCGTGATCAAGATCGTCCTCGCGGTGCTGGCCGGCCTCATGGTCACCTGCTGCCTGTTCATGTGCTTGGCCGCGGCCGGCGGGCTGAGGTAGCGGAGGGGCTGTCCCCGGTTCGCGCTCGCTCAAGGGCCGCCCTTGGGCTCCTTGGGGGCCTCCGCCCGCGCCTCGCGCCCTCGGAGCGCCTCCACCACCTCCGCCGCCGCCGTCCGCAGGTGCAGGTCCTGCTGGGGGAAGGGGATCTCCACCCCGCCCTCGCGGAAGGCGTCGTCGATCGCCTCGTGGATCTCGTGGCGCACGACCATGCGGTGGATCGGGTGGCCGATGTAGATGTGCAGCTCGAAGTCGAGGCTGCTGCCGCCGAAGCCGAGGAACAGGGCCGCCGGCGGCGGGTCGTCCAGCACCCTGGGGTGGCTGCGGGCGACCTGCAGCAGCAGGCGGCGCACCTTGCGGACGTCGGACCCGTAGGCGACGCCCACGGGGATGATCAGGCGGAGGGTCGAGTCGGACAGGGCCCAGTTGATCACGTTGCCGGTGACGAACGCCTTGTTGGGGACGATCAGCTCCTTGCGGTCGAGGTCGGTGATCGTGGTGGCGCGGATCCGGATCCGGGACACCACCCCCGTCACGTCGCCGACGGTCACCCAGTCGCCCAGCCGGATCGGGCGCTCGAACAGGATGATCAAGCCCGACACGAAGTTGGCGAAGATCTCCTGCAGGCCGAAGGCGAGGCCGAAGGTGAGGGCGGCGGCGAGCCACTGGATGCTGTCCCACCGGAAGCCGATGGTCCCGAACCCGGCCGAGACGCCCACCAGGACGATCGCGTAGCGCGCCACGGTGCTGATGGCGTAGCGGGTGCCCGAGTCGAGGGCGACCCGCTCCAGCAGGAGCACCTCCATGAGGCCAGGGCCGTTCTGGGCGGCGATCAGGGTGAACGCGAAGATGAGCAGCGCGAGCCCCACGTCGGCCAGGGTCACGACCTCGGGGATCGCGTGCTCGACCTGCTCGGTCGGTGAGACCGGCGCCACGGCCCCCCTGCCCCTCAGGGGACCGCTCGGCAGGGTCGGGGCCTCGGTGCGGGCGGCGGGCGCCGCGGCCGGGGGGAGCGGCTCGGGCGCCTCGGCGCGCTCGACGAACGCCAGGGTGGGGTAGACCTGGATCTGCTGCAGGCGCTTGAGGGCGGGCAGGACGTCGGCCCACACCGCGAAGAACCCGACCACCGCCGCGATGGCCAGGGCGCTGCGGAACAGGCGCTGGGTCTGGGAGCTGATCGCCGCGTGGTCGATCTCCTCCTCCAGGAGGAGGGCGCTGGCGCTCTCGCCGAGGGCGGTCTCGGCGGTCGTCAGGTCGGGGCGGCGGACGCGGCG
>JAWLGW010000148.1:0-9755 GCA_041690735.1 Planctomycetota bacterium | reverse complement strand
GCCGATGAGGCGGTCCCGCAAGAAGATGCTGAGCTCGAACACCAGCGGGTCTCCCTGCCGCCCAAAGCGGGGCTGGCGACCGCGAACCATACCGTTTCCCCCTGCGCGAGTCGCCCCGGGCCCGCGCCCGCGCGGGGGAGCCGGGGTCGTGCTCGGGCGCCCGCCCTGCTCGGCGCTGGCGTCCCCCCGACGCGGGGCTGGACTGGTCGTCGGGCCAGCGCCGCGCTAGCCTCCACAGGGAGGAGGAAACCGTGAGCGTCGACCGCCCACCGCTCCAGTCGACGGCTCCCCTCGAGCTCCCCCGCGCCCTGCTGATCGACCTGCCGACGGGGGAGCTGCTGCGGGGCCTTCCCCTCGGCGTCTCCGGCGCGCAGCTGCGCCTCATGTGCGAAGGGCAGGAGCGGCGGATCCCGCTGCCGCTCCCTGCCGGAGCGATCCTCCCCGCGGCGGGTCCCCGGCAGCGGCGGCGGCCGCCGCGGGGTCCCCTGCGCCTCGACGAGCGCCCGCTGCCGAAGGACCCCTGGGCGGTGGTGGACGCCGAGGTCGAGGAGAGGCCGTCGCTGCGGGCGGTCGCCCTCCTGGACGGCCGGGCGACCCCCGAGGACGTGTTCGCCAGCCTGGCGGGCGAGCTCCGCCTGACGCGCGGCCGGCTGACCCCCGAGGCGCGCCGCTCGGGCCCGGTCGTGCTCCCCCTCGCGCGCGACCCGGTGGGCGCGCAGGTCGTGGGCGACGGGCTGGCCGCCGGGTGGGCCAGCGTCCTCCTCGTCGCCTGCAGCGACCGGGCCCTGCTCGACCACCTGCGCGCCTTGCTGCGCGTCACCGACGGGCGCGACGGCCGCAGCATGGCGTTCCGGTTCTTCGATCCGCTGGTGCTGCGGGCCCTCCTCCCGACGCTCGACGCGGACGGCGCCGCGCGGCTGTTCGGCAGCTGGCGCTGCGAGGGGGCGGCCGGCGTCGCCTGCCCGGTGTGCGACACCGAGCGCGACGAGCCCGGGCCGTGCGCCTGGTGCGGCCTCACGCTCCCCGCCGGCAGCGAGACCGTCATCGAGGCGGCGCTGGTGCCCGGAGCGGAGGGGTCGTTCGTCCGCGGGCGCCCGGCAGGCCGGCTGGTCCGATCGAGCCGCGGGAGCTGCCGCCTCACGGTGCGCGCCGACCAGCTCGAGGTGCTGGGGGACCTCCACGCGCGCCGCCGCGGCGGCACGACCCGGACGGACGCGCTGCTCGAGCGCGCGCGCCGGCTGTTCCCCGACCTGTGCGCGCGCCGCGGCCCCGAGGGGACCCGGGCGCTGGTGGCCCGGCTCATCGCCCGCGCCCAGGCATACGAGCTCTTCGGCACCGAGGAGGTGGCGCTGTTCGTGTACGCCGCGCTCCTGGTCGATCCGGACTTCGAGGAGCGACCGTGGGCCTGGCCCTGGCTGGAGGCATTGCACGCCGATGCTCCGGCGGCCGAGCGGGCGGACCGGCTGTGGGCGCTGGCCCGGGCGGAGTACGCCCGGCTGCGCGCCGGGAGGGGCTGAGCGTGGGCTACTGGTGGCACTGCTACAGCTGTGAGGTCGAGACCCAGAAGCCGGACCCCGACGACCTGGTGTGCATCGTGTGCATGGCCGAGGGGGACGGGTACGGGTGGGCCCAGGAGGACCCCTGGGACGACTGGAAGGCCAACCAGGACCCGGTCGACCTCGACCCGATCGAGGAGGCGGCCGAGGAGGCGAAGAAGGAGCGGGGGCAGAAGCACAAGCCCGTGGACGGCTGCCCCGAGGACTGCCCCATCGAGCACCAGTTCGACTCCTTCCGGCTGGTGCAGCTGTCCGAGGCGAAGGAGGAGGCAGACCTGCTGCTCGGCGCCTTCATCGACCCGCCGATCAACGCCACACACCCCAAGGGCACCCTCACCTGGAAGATCACCGTGGGCGCGGACCTGATCGAGCTCGAGGGCGGCCTCAGCGAGCGCACCACCCACGCCGCGGACATCTATCAGTCGCTGTTCGTGCTCTCGGACGTCCTCACCGAGGACCAGGAGGCCGTGGAGGTGAAGGTGCAGTGCACCTTCAACTTCGGGGGCAAGGCGGACTCCGACCACGTGCGGACCATCAAGATCCTGATCGGCGAGCTCCGGCGCGAGCCGGGGGAGGTGGCGGCGTCGCGCACCTCCGAGTTCGAGCTGGTGGAGTACCCCGGCTGGGTGATCCCCGAGTACGGCGACGCGGCCGGGGAGGCGACCGCCTGGCTCCTGCACGACTTCGAGGTCGGCAAGGCGGACCTGGCAGGGCCCGGCAAGGAGGCCTCGTTCCTCGCCTGTCTGCGCTGGCTCCACGAGCACCGCCTGCGCAAGCCGGTGTACCTGGACGGCCGCGAGGTGATGCGGCGTGTCCACGTGCGCGGCTACGCCGACCGGATCGACCGGATCGGCGTCAACGCCGAGCTGCGCCCCGACCGGGCCCAGCTGACGCGCGACGCCCTCGCCAAGCTGGGCGAGCCGGGCCTGCTCGTCTCGCGGGGCGACCTCGAGCCGCACGAGCGGCAGGTTGTCGACCTGCCAGGGGACTACCCCAGCTCGAACACCACGCGCGAGGGGCGCGCCATGAATCGCGGCGTGCTGCTGTTCGAGGTCCTGCACCAGGGCTCGAAGGAGGACCAGCGGCGCAAGCGGCTCCGCCGCCACTTCGACTCGTCGCCCCGCATCGAGGTGATGCTGGACGAGCTGAGGGGCACCCCCGGGTGGGGCTGCCTCCTCGATCGGCTGGCGGCGATCTACGGCGTGCCGCACGCCGCCCGGCAGGTGGAGGACGTGATCAAGACCTTCCTCACCGAGTCCGGCGCGCCCACCTGGGCCTCGTTCCGGCGCGCCTGGGACCGCCAGGCGGACCTGGACGACGTGTACTTCCGCCCCGACCACATCGACACCATCGTCAACCTGCCCTACGCCGCCGGCGACGCGCCCAGCGGGGCAGAGCTGCTGCGGGTCCTGCGCCGGCACGCCACCACCCTCTCCACAGCCCTGGTCGACTGCCTGGCGGCCACGCCGATCGCCGAGGAGGGCGAGGCGACGCACGCGCGGTTCCTCATGCTGGCGAAGACCCTGATCCACCCCGCCACCTCGCGGACCTCCTACGAGTTCGAGCGCGCCGGGTGCGGGGTCTTCGAGGGGGCCCTGTACTCGGGCTGCATGAACCTGACCAACGCCAAGGCAGGCGCAGACGTGATCAGCGGCCATCCCGGCTGGACCGCGCTGCTGGAGTTCATTCAGCGCAAGAGCGAGGGCGGACGCAGCGTGTACAGCTGCTTCGCCGACGCGATCGCGCTGTGGGAGACGGGGCCGGCCGACCGGCTGCCCCTTTGAGCCCCGGAGGTCGACGTGCCCTGGACCTGCCCGAGCTGCGCGGTGGACCTGACCGACGACCTCGCCCGGTGCCCCACCTGCGGGGCGGTCAAGGAGGCCTGGACGCTGCTCGCCGACCGCACGCGCACCCTGCAGGTGAGCCGGGGCCGGAGTCGGCTCGAGGCGCGCCGGGGCGTCGGCGAGCAGCCTGTGCGGTCCGGCGACGCCGTGCCCGCGCAAGACACCGTCCCCGCCGAGGTGTGCCCCGTCCTGCCCAAGGCCGCCCTGCTGGCGCTCCTGGCGCGGGGGCTCCTGCCGGCGCCCGCGCAGCGCCTCATCGCGCGGGTGTGGCCCCGCAAGCAGGACCGCACCGTGACGCTGGTCGTCGACCTCGCCGCCCGTGAGCTCTTGCAGCACGAGGCGCCGGGGCCGGAGGGGGAGCTCGGCGCCGAGGGATGGTTCGAGGTGCCTTTCGTGTGCGCCTACGGCCCCGAGGATCTGAGCCGGGTGCAGGCGCCGGGGCTGCACCTCGTCGACGTCAGCGACGACACCGAGCGCGGCTTCGCGGACGAGGTGGAGCTGCACGCGGTCAAGAAGTCGCTCACCCTCCCCACCGACGCCGTGCGACCGCCGACTCCGCGAGTGGGGCTGCTGGAGGTCGAGGACCTGTGCTTCGCCACCGGCCGCGCGGTCCTGTTCCCTGGCGGCTGGTCGCGCGCAGACGGGGTCACCGGCCTGAGCGTGATCGCGGCCGCCCTGCAGCACGCCCGCCTCCACCCGTCCCGGCGCCTGCTGGTGGCGGGGCACACCGACGCCCGCGGGAGCGTCGCCTTCAACACGGTCCTCTCCGCCAACCGGGCCCAGAACGTGCACCTGTACCTCACCGGGCAGCGAGAGGCCTGGGCCGCCCACTGCCAGCAGCAGTTCGAGGTGGCCGACCTGCAGGCGATCCTCAAGTGGGTCGACTTCACCTTCGAGTGGGGCTGCGACCCTGGGCCCGTCGACGGGATGTGGGGGAGCGGCTCGAGCGCGGCGCGGGACGCGTTCCGCGCCCGCTACGACCAGGAGTACGGCGGCTCACTGGGACAGGGAGGCGAGCAGAGCGAGGCCGACTGGGCGGCGCTGTTCGACCTGTACGACGTCGAGCTGGCGCGGAAGCTCAAGGCCACGCCCGACAAGCTGGCGGCGCTGCGAGCCGGGCTCCGCACCTGCGAGCCCCCTACGCTCGCCTGCAGCGAGCACTGGCCGACCGCCCGTCCGGGCGCGGGCGGCGACGACGCGGCCAATCGGCGGGTCGACGTCCTGTTCTTCGAGGAGCACGACCTGCCGGCGCTGCCGGGCGAGCCTCCCGGGGCGGCGATCTACGGGGAGGGCGGCTACGCCCGCGACTACCTGTCGGTCGACGACACCTTCCGGGAGGTCGAGCCGCCCTACGGGGACGCCCCCTTCGCCGAAGTGTGCCTGTACGCCAGCACCCACCGGGTGTGACGGCGGGCGCGGCGGCTCGGGCGAGCGGTCAGCCCAGCAGCGCCAGCACCTCCGCCGCGACCCGAGCGGCGGCGAAGCCGGCGCACACCGGCGGAGCCTCACGCGGGAGCGCCGGCTCGAGGGGGCAGGCCGCGGTGCGGTAGTTGCCGAGCCGGGGGTAGCAGGGCTGCAGCGGGCAGCCCTCGTGCACCAGCGGCCGGACCGGCGCGCGCAGGGCGAGGTCGGGGTCGAACACGAAGTCGGGCCGGATCACCGTGAACAGCGCCACCGCCGGGCGACCGAGGCAGGCGGCCAGGTTGGTGGCCAGCCCATCGGTCCCCGCGACGACCGCGCTCCGCTCCACGACCGCCGCCAGCTGCGGGAGCGTGGTCTGGCAGGTCAGGTCGATCGTGCCTGGCGGCGGCTCGCGCCGGGGAGGCTCCAGCCCCACCAGGACCACGGGGAGCTCCGGCCGGCTCGCCTGCAGCGCCTCCGCGACCTCGATCCAGCCGAGGTAACGCTTGAGGTGGGTGAGGGCCGACAGCGAGAGGGTCACCAGCGGGCCCGCCGGCAGCCGCGCCCGCGCCCACTCCCTCGCCTCGGGCGGCACCTCGCAGCGCATGCGGGCGGGCCCCACCGGGCGAGGCACACCGAGCAGGTCGGCCAGCACCTCGCGCCAGAAGCGCACGTGCGGGATCAGGTCGTAGTCGGCCTTGAAGCGGGTGGGGGAGCGGGGATCCGCCCGCAGGCCGGGGTGGTCCGCCAGCGCCGCCGGCGTGGGGAGGCCGAGCGGCACCACCCGCTCGTAGACGTCCCAGTCCACCTGCTCGGGTCGCTCGAACCGCCCCGCCAGGGCGGGCGCCCCCGTCAGCAGCGCCGCCTTGGCGGGCGACGTCAGCAGGTCGACCTCGTATCCCGCCTGCCGGGCGTCCTCCAGGGCTGGGAGCTTGAGGAGGCTGCTCCCCAGGCCCGACCCGCAGATCGGGGACAGGGCGGGGAGCTCGTCGAGCACCAGGAGCCGCACGTGCGCATGATGTCAGCCGGCCCGCCTCCCGCCGACCCTCAGCGCGGGGGTGTCGGCGCGCCTCGCTACAGTCGAACCCCATGAGCGAGACGACGCGAACCGTGACCCGCGCCGGGGAAGGGCGCTGGCGGTGCGAGCGGACGGCCGAGGTGAGCCCGGCGCCCGCGGGGTGGGCCCTCCTGCCGCCCGGCGACGCCATGCTCACCCGGCGGGTGAAGCAGGCGGGGCCGCACTGGGTCGTGCAGGAGCGACGCGGCCGGCGGGTGCTGTCGCGCGGCGTGCTCGCGCCGGCAGACCGCATCGAGCGCCTCCGCCGGGCGGTGGAGCGCGAGCGGGCCAGGCCGGAGTACGCCCACCGCCTGCAGGCCTCGCGGGAGCGGAGCCAGCGGCAGCAGGCGGACTACGTACGCGAGTTCCGCCAGGCGGTGCGGGACTTCCTCCGGTTCGATCCCCGCTACGCCCGGGTCGCCGACGCGCTGGCGGAGCAGGTCACCGACCACACCACCCCCGTGGGGAGCGGGACCGTGGGGCGAACGCGCCGCGTGGGCGTCGAGGAGCGGGCGGCGGCGGCGGTGATCGCCTGGATGCGCCACCAGACCACCGCCTACGACCAGCTGGAGATCCCGCGGGTCCGCGGCAGGCGGCGCGAGGTGCGCCGCCGCCTGGCGCGCCGCTCCCACGAGCTGCTGGAGCGCTTCCGCCGCGGCGAGGCGATCGAGCCGGCCTCGTGCCCGCTGCACCGAGCGCTCGGGCTCGGCCACGCGCGGAGCGAGGACCCCGCCGCCGCGCCGCCCCCCCCGAGCCCCGGCGTCCGGCCAGCCCCCCGGACCCTGGCCCCAGCGCCCGCCGAGCGGCCGGCGAAGCCCCTGTGGCAGACGCCCCTGACCCGGCGGCGCTGACCCGGCGGCGCTGACCCGGCGGCGCTGAGCCGGCGGCGCTGAGCCCTCCTTCCTCCTCAGCTGCTACCCTGGCGCGCTCCGGGAGGACCCATGATCCAGCTCGCTCGCGCGCTCACCCTCGCGCTCGCCTGCCTCGTCCCCGCCCTCGCCCACGCCGAGGACTGGGCGGAGGCCGAGGCCTTCTACCGCCGGGAGGGGCACAGCGAGGCCCTAGCCCTGCGGGCGCGCGCCTTCTTCCGCCTGGCCACGGCCGGCGAGGGGAAGGGGATCCCCTTGCTCGTGGAGCGCTACCGCTCGCCGCGCGGGCCGCACGAGGAGGAGGAGCGGTTCCTCATGGCGGGCGGCCTCCGCTACGCCGGCCGCGACGACGCCACCCAGCGCGCGATCGACGGCTGGCTGGGCGCGGCGCGCGGACGCGACCCCTGGCTGGAGTTCAACGCCCTGCTGACCCGAGCCGGGGAGCCCCTGTTCGCGATCGCCCGCGACCCCAAGGCCCCCGCCTGGCGGCGGGCGGCGGCGATCCAGGCGATCGCGCTGGGCGAGAGCGCGGTGGAGCCGGCGATCGAGGCCCTGGCGGCGATCGCGTCGGACGCCGACGCCCTGCCGCGCAAGGACGACGACCTGCACCTGCTGTCGGGCGCGCTGGGGGCGGCGCTGCTCGACCTGCAGGTGAAGGTGGAGCTCGACCCGTACGGCGAGCTCGACCGCGACGCCTGCGCCCCGCTGGTGGGGGCGCTCATGGGGCTGCTCAAGCACCCCAAGCTGTCGGAGGCGTCGGTCGCGCTGCTGGAGCGCCGGCTGAGTCAGTTCGGGCGGCAGAGCGATGACGCCGGCGAGGAGGCCGACGAGGGGGCCTCGCGGGTGCGCGGCGGCAGCAAGCGCGTCCCGGCCGAGTTCATGGGCGTGACGGTCGCGAACTGCCGGCGGATCGTGTACGTGATCGACCTGTCCGACTCCATGCTGGAGCCCTTGACCGTCACCGAGCGCGACGAGCTGACCCGGCGGGCGGAGCGGGCCCGCACCGGCGGCGGCTCGCAGGTGCGCAAGGTGCGCGAGCGGCTGGACTGGTCGCGGATCACCACCCGGTTCGAGGCGGCGCGGGCCTTCCTCAAGATGTCCCTGGCCGAGCTCGACGACGAGGTGTCCTTCGCGGTGGTCGGCTTCGGCGACGGGGCGGAGCTGTTGCGCAGCACCCCCAAGCTCACCCGGGCCAAGGGGAGCGCGGTGGCGCGGGTCGCCGCCGAGCTGGACGCGCTCCAGCCGCAGCGCTACGCCGACCGCGACCGGGAGGGGCTGTGGGGCAACACCAACCTGCACGCCGCCATGCGCCTCGCCTTTCGGGTCAGCACCCGCGGGCTGCTCAGCGCCGAGAAGTGCGCCGCCCCCGGCACCAAGACCGAGTCGGTGGCCGACACGATCTTCCTCCTGTCCGACGGCGCGCCCACCCGCGACGACTACGCCGGCAAGGGACCCGAGACCGACGTGGAGAAGGGCTCCTGGACCGAGGTCGACCCCGAGACCGGCAAGAAGACCACCCACACCAGCGACGGCGGCAGGGGGCACTCGCTGCACGACGGCCCCTACGAGGACCTCGAGTTCTGCCGGCCCGACATGGAGCGCATGAACCTGTTCCGCTGGACCCAGATGCACGTGGTGGGGATCGGCGAGTGCGACCGCTACTGGGGCCAGGCGGTGACCGAGATCGGCGAGGGCGAGCTGCAGATCATCGGCAAGAGCGCCAAGGACTGAGCCTCGCCGCCCTGTCGTCGCCCGGCGGTACACTCGGCCCGACCAAACGCCGAACGAGCGGGGTCGAGCGAGCGAACGGGTGAGCGCCTCCTTCTCTCTGCGGCCCTACCAGCAGGCCGCGATCGACAGCGTGATCGCCGCGCGCAAGCGCGGGGTGCGGCGCATGCTCGTGTGCCTGCCGACGGGCGCCGGCAAGACGGTGATCTTCGCCCGCCTGGCCGCGATCGCGCGTCGTCCGGTGCTCGTGCTGGCGCACCGGGCGGAGCTGGTGGAGCAGGCCCGCGACAAGCTGCAGCGGGCGCTCGGGGATCGCGCGGCGGTCTCGATCGAGCAGGGCGGGCGGCGGGCCGACCCCGCGGCCAAGGTGGTGGTGTGCTCGATCAGGTCGCTGCGCGAGGAGCGGCTGCGGCGGCTGGTGCGGGCGCGCGACCCGGGGCTGGTCGTGTACGACGAGTGCCACCACGCGCCGGCCGAGGACAACCAGCGGGTCCTGCGCGGCCTGGGCGCCTTCGACCGCGACTGGACCGGCACGCTCCTCGGCTTCACCGCCACCACGACCCGCGGCGACGGCCTGGGCTTGGAGGCGGTGTTCGACGAGATCGTCTACAGCCGCGGGCTGCCGGAGATGATCGCCGACGGCTACCTCGCGCCCCTGCGGGGCTACCGGATCGCGACCGAGGCGGACCTCCACGCCCTGGGGGGCGGCGGCCGCGACTTCATGGTGGAGGAGCTGGCCGAGGCGGTCGACGTTCAGGGGCGCAACGACCTCGTGGCCCGCTCGATCCAGGAGCTGGCCCGTGATCGGCGCACGATCGCCTTCTGCGTGACCGTGGCCCACGCCACGCACCTGGCGCGGGCCCTGCGCGAGGTGGGCGTGACCGCGGGGGTGGTGCACGGGGAGCTGCCGGCCGAGCGGCGGGCCAGGGTCCTGGCGGCCTTCCGCGCCGGCGACCTGCAGGTGGTGACCAACGTGGGCGTGCTCACCGAGGGCTTCGACGACCCGGGCGTGTCGTGCGTCGCCATGGCTCGCCCCACCCGCAGCTCGGGGCTGTACGCCCAGTGCGTGGGGCGCGGCACCCGGCTCCACCCGGGCAAGCGCGACTGCCTGGTGCTCGACTTCGTCGACCTGTCGGCGGTCGAGCTGGTGACGCTGCCGACCTTGTTCGGCATGCCCCGGCACCTCGACCTGCGGGGGGACGACGCCTCCGCTGCCGCCGGCCGCTACCCGCAGCTGCTCCTGGACGCGCCCGGGCTGGAGCTGGAGCCGGGCGAGATCACCCTGGCCGAGATCCAGGAG
>JAWLGW010000147.1:0-9766 GCA_041690735.1 Planctomycetota bacterium | reverse complement strand
GGTCGGCCCACGCGACGTCCCGGCCCCGCAGCTCGGCGAGGCTGCGCAGGGCTGCCGCCGCGTCCTCCAGCGCCTTGGCGCCGCCCTCGGTCGCCTCGTCAGCGCCCCCGGTGAGCTCGACCGGCGTCGCGGCGACGATGTTGGTGCCCGGCGCCATGGCGGCCACGTGCGCCGCGTACACGAGGAAGGTCCCGGCGCTGGCGGCGCGAGCGCCGGCGGGCGCGACGTGCACGGCGACGGGCACCGGAGAGGCCAGGATCGCCCGCACGATCTCGCGGGTGCTGGTGAGGAGCCCCCCTGGGGTGTCGAGGCGCACGATCAGCAGCCGAGCCTCGGCCCGCGCCGCCTCGTCGATCGCGTGAGCCACCTGCTCCGCGGCCGCGGGGCCGATCGCCCCCTCGACCTGGATCACCAGCGCGAGGTCGCGGGGGCGCTGCGCCGCCGCCGGCCCTGCCGCCGCCAGGCACGAGGCGAGGAGGAGCGAGCAGGCGGCGGCTCGGCCGAGGAGGGCCCGCCGGGCGCGGGCCGCGCGGTGCGGCAGGGTGGGCGCGCTGGATCCCATGGCAGCAGGGCCGCGCAAAGGCGGGACCAGACCTGGGGGAGGGGGCGCGCCTGCCCGAGTGCGCCGGTCCTGCCCCAGGGTGGGGACGCCGGCCGCCCGAGCCGGGCGGCGCAGACGCCGCCGTCGGGCCCATCGTCGAAGTCGGGAAGTCCGGGGGCGTGGTGGACGGGATCGGGGAGCCTTCTTCGGGTGGACGTACCGCGAGCGCCACGCCGCTCGACCCCGAGGAGCCGTCCCTCGACGTGCGAGCGGAGCTGCGGCGCTGACGCGCGGACCTTGCAATCGAGCCCCGTGATAGGATCGCAGCGCCATGCGCAGCGGGTTCTTCACGACGCTCATGACGGCCGCGCTCATCCTGGCGCTCCCGCTCGGTCAGCTGCGATCGGGCGGGTGGGGCGGCGGGACGGCCGCCGTGGACGAGTGCTGCGTGGTCATCCCGGCGGGCGCGAGCGCCTGCGCGGCATCTCCCGCTTGCGCCGACTCGGCCTGCTCCCCAGCCTCCGGGCCGACCTCCGGGCCGACCTCCATGCAGGGCGGCGAGGTCGAGGACGCTGCCCAGGGGAGCTCTTGCTGTCACGACGGCTGCACCTGCGCTTGCTGCATGATCCACGCCGCGGTCGTGAACGCCGCGTCACCGCAGCAGCGGCTGCGCTGCGACCTCCGCGCTGCCCGGGGCGACCGGTCGCGCCGGGCGTCTGGGGCCGGATCGGTGTTCCGACCGCCGCGCGCGCTTTAGCGCTCTCCGCGCCGGCTGCCCCTCTCATCCGCCCGCTGCGCTTCGCGCCCGCTGCTCCCCTCGTGGGGGAGGCGGTCCGCTACGGAGGTGAGGGAGCCGGCGCCTCGCGCCGTCGTCGGTCGGTCACCGTTCCTCCCCCCGAGCCTCCGCCCGCGTCCGGGCGTCGCAGGAGTACGTCCATGAACAGATCCTCGATCCTCGGCGCCGTCGCCTTCGCCGCGGCCGTCTCCTTGATCTCCTCGTCCTGGCTGCAGGTCCGAGCCCAGGATCCAGAGCCCGCCGGCGACCTCGCCCCGGAGGCGTGGTGCGGGGAGCACGACGTGCCGGAGGGGGAGTGCACGGCGTGCCACCCGGGGCTGGTGGAGCGGTTCAAGGCGGCGAACGACTGGTGCGGGGGGCACGGGCTGCCGGAGTCGCACTGCGAGCCGTGCAACCCGGGGACGCTGGCGGCGCGGCGGGCGGCCGCCGCGAAGGCGGCGCCGACGGAGGCGTGGTGTCGCGAGCACGACGTGCCGGAGGGGGAGTGCACGGCGTGCCACCCGGAGCAGGTGGAGCGGTTCAAGGCGGCGAACGACTGGTGCGGGGGGCACGGGCTGCCGGAGTCGCACTGCGAGCCGTGCAACCCGGGGACGCTGGCGGCGCGACGGGCGGCCGCGCTGGGCGGGGCGGCGTGGGGTGAGGCGGCGCCTGAGACCGACCCCGGGGCGCCGCGCCACCGGCGGCCCCCCTCTCCCACCTGCCAGACGCAGTTCCTGCGGGTGCGGCTGGCTACCGACGACACGGCCGCGCGGGCGGGCCTGCAGGTCGCGAAGGTGGTCGAGCAGCGGGTGAGCCCGACCCTGAGCTGTAACGCCGTGGTCTCCTACGACTTGAACCGGCTGACGCGCCTGGCCCCGCGCACCGCCGGGGTGGTCCGGGCGATCCACTGCGACCTCGGGGACGTCGTCGAGGTCGGACAGGCGCTGCTCGAGGTGGAGGCCATGGCGCTGGGCGCCGCCAAGGCCTCCCTGCTCCAGGCGCAGGCCCTGGTCGACCTGTGGACCAAGAACCACGCCCGCGAGGTGCGCCTGCTCGAGCAGGAGATCGTCACCGCGCGCGAGGTGCTGGAGGCGGAGACGCGGCTGGTGGAGTGCCAGGTGGCGCTGGCGAAGGCGCGGCAGGACCTCCTCAACCTGGGCCTGACGTCCGACGAGGTCGAGGCGGTGCTGCGCTCGCGCGACACCAGCGGGCTCCTGGTGGTGCGCGCTCCCTTCGCGGGCACCGTGATCGCCCGCGAGGCTGCCCTGGGGGAGGTCGTCGGCCCCGCGCGGCAGATCCTGACGGTGGTCGACCTCTCCACGCGGTGGGCGCTCCTCGACGTCCCCGAGCGAGGCGCCGCCCGGGTGCGGCCCGGGCTGCGCGTCGAGCTGGAGAGCGACGGCGTGCCGGGGGCGGTGTTCGTGGGCCGCGTCACCTGGGTGAGCCCCGGCGTCGACCCGCGCACCCGCACGGTGAAGGCCCGCGCCGAGCTCCCCGACCCCGAGGGGCGCCTGCGGGCCCACGCCTTCGGCCGCGCCCGGATCGCGTTCGACGACCCGGGGCCCAAGCGGCTGGTGCCGCAGGAGGCGGTGCAGTGGGAGGGCTGCTGCAACGTCGTGTTCGTGCGCCTGTCCGACACGCTGTACGAGCCGCGCAAGGTCGCCCTCGGCGCGGCGCACGGGGACGCCTTCGAGGTGCTGAGGGGCCTCGAGCCGGGCGAGGAGGTGGTGACGGTCGGCAGCTTCCTCCTCAAGACCGAGGTCCTCAAGGAGAACATCGGCGCCGGCTGCTGCGAGCCGGCGAGCGGGGAGTGAGCTCGTGCTGGCGCGGGTGATCGGCTGGTCGCTCGACCACCGGGCGACCGTGCTCCTGTTGACCCTGGCCCTGGTGGGGGTGGGCGCGTACTCGGTGGTGAGGCTGCCGGTCGACGCCTTCCCCGACACCACGCCGGTCCAGGTGCAGATCAACACCGCGGCGCCCGCCCTGTCGCCCGAGGAGATCGAGCGGCAGGTCACCTTCCCCGTGGAGCAGGCGCTGGGAGGGCTGCCGGGGCTGGCGGTGGTGCGCTCGATCTCCAAGTTCGGCTTCTCGCAGGTCGTGGCGCAGTTCGAGGACCACGTGGACCTGTACTTCGCCCGGCAGCTCGTGCTGGAGCGGCTGCAGGCCGTCGAGCTCCCGGACGGCATCGCCCGCCCTCAGATGGGGCCGATCTCGACCGGGCTGGGCGAGGTCTACCACTACCTGATCCGCGGCGAGGGGCGGACCCTCACCGAGCTGACCGCGCTCCACGAGTGGGAGATTCGACCGCGGCTGCTCTCGGTGCCGGGGGTCGCCGAGGTCAACACCTGGGGCGGGAAGCACCGCCAGTTCCAGGTGCGGGTGGAGCCGGATCGGCTGATCAAGTACGACCTCGTCCTCGACGACCTGGTGGAGGCCCTGCGCCGCAACAACCTCAACGTCGGGGGCGGCAACGTCACGCAGGGCGGCGAGCTGCGCCTGGTGCAGGGGGTGGGCCTCGTCACCTCGGCCGAGGAGGTGGCCGCGATCGTCGTCGCGGCCCACGAGGGCGTGCCGATCCGTGTGGGCGACCTGGGCGCCGTCACCGAGGGGCACGAGATCCGGCGCGGCGCCGTCACCGCCAACGGGCGGGGGGAGACGGTGCTGGGGCTGGCCTTCTTGCTCATGGGCGAGAACAGCCAGGTGGTGACCCGCCGGCTGCAGGCGCGCATGAAGGAGATCGCGAGCACCCTCCCCCAGGGGGTGACGGTCGAGCCGGTCTACCAGCGCACCGAGCTGGTGGACCAAGTGCTCGCCACCGTGCGGGGGAACCTGTTCGAGGGGGCGCTGCTGGTGGTGGCGGTGCTGTTCGCGTTCCTCGGCAGCGTTCGGGCCGGGATCATCGTCGCCCTGGCGATCCCGCTCTCCATGCTGTTCGCCGCCAGCGCCATGCTGCGGCTGGGGATCGCCGGCAGCCTCATGAGCCTGGGGGCGATCGACTTCGGGCTGATCGTCGACAGCTCGGTGATCCAGGTCGAGAACGCCGCGCGACGGCTGGGCGAAGCCCCCGACGGGCGCGAGGTGCGGGAGGTGGTGCGCGAGGCGGCGCTGGAGGTCCGGCGTCCGACCCTGTTCGGCGAGCTGATCATCGCGGTCGTCTACCTGCCGATCCTGACCCTGGAGGGGATCGAGGGGAAGATGTTCGCGCCCATGGCGCTGACGGTCATCCTGGCGCTGCTTGGCTCGCTGGTGCTCTCGGTCACGGTCATGCCGGCGCTCGCCTCCTTGGTCCTCACCCGCGGCGCGCGGCACGGCGACAACGTCCTGGTCCGTGGGGCGAAGCGGCTCTACCGCCCCCTGGTGCGCCTGGCCCTGCGGCGCAGCGGCGCCTTCGTCCTGACGGCTGCGCTGCTGCTGGTGGGGGGCGGCGTCCTGGCGACGCGGCTGGGGGCGGAGTTCATCCCGCGCCTGTCGGAGATGGCCCTGGTGGTCAACGCGGTGCGCCTCTCGGGGGTCTCGCTGGACGAGTCGGTGCGCTACGGCACCCAGATCGAGCGGGCGATCCAGGCAGCCTTCCCGGATGAGGTCCGGCACGTATGGACGCGGACCGGCACCGCCCAGGTGGCGACGGACCCCATGGGGATCGAGCTGTCGGACGTGTTCGTGTCCCTCCATCCGCGCGAGCGGTGGACGCGCGCCCGCACCCAGGGCGACCTGGTCGAGCTCATGTCCCGCGAGCTGTCGGACCTGCCGGGCATGCGGCTGGTCTTCACCCAGCCGATCGAGATGCGGGTGAACGAGATGGTCGCCGGCATCCGCGCCGACCTGGGCGTGAAGGTGTTCGGCGACGACCTCGAGACGCTCAAGGCGCTGGCGGCGGACGTGGCCGCCGTCCTGGAGGAGGTGCCGGGAAGCGCCGACGTGTACGCCGAGCAGATCACCGGGCAGCCCGTCCTCCGGGTCGAGGTGGACCGGGAGGCGATCGCGCGCCACGGCGTTCCGGCGCGCCACGTCCTCGAGGTGGTGGAGGCGCTGGGCGGGACGGCGGTCGGTGAGGTCCGTCAGGGCCAGCGGCGGTTCCCCCTGGTGGTCCGCCTGCCCGAGCGCTTCCGGGGTGACCCGGCCGCCCTACAGGAGGTCCTGATCCCGACCGCCGCCGGGGAGCGGATCCCCCTGGCTCGCCTGGCCCGCGTCCGAGAGGTGCAGGGGGCGGCGACCATCACGCGTGAGTGGCAGCGGCGGCGGATCGTCGTCCAGTGCAACGTCCGCGGCCGCGACGTGGCGAGCTTCGTGGAGGACGTGCAGCGGCGGCTCCGGGTCGAGGTGCCGCTCCCCGACGGGTACCACCTCGAGTACGGAGGCCAGTTCGAGCACCTGCAGCGGGCGCGGCTGCGGCTGGCGATCGTGGTCCCCCTGGCCCTGCTGCTGATCCTGGTGCTGCTCCACGCCAGCTCGGGATCGCTGCGCGACTCGCTGCTGATCTTCACGGGCGCCCCCTTCGCCGCGGTGGGCGGCGTGGCCGCGCTGTGGCTGCGGGGCATGCCGTTCACCATCTCCGCCGCGGTCGGGTTCGTGGCCGTGTCGGGCGTCGCCATGCTCAACGGCCTGGTCCTCGCCTCCTCGATCCAGCGGTTGACCGCCGACGGGCTGCCCCTGCGGGAGGCGATCGAGGAGAGCGCCCTGCTGCGGCTGCGGCCGGTGCTCATGACCGCCCTGGTGGCCGGGCTGGGGTTCGTCCCCATGGCCCTCAACACCGGAGTGGGCGCGGAGGTGCAGCGGCCCCTGGCGACGGTGGTGATCGGGGGGGTGATCTCCGACAACGTCCTCACGCTGCTGGTGCTGCCCGCCCTGTACCGCCTGTTCGGCCGCCCGTCCCCGGCGTCCCGGGAGCTCTGACGGCGTCCTCCGCCCCGGGCGCCCGCGACGTCGGGTCGCCTTCGCGCCCGGCGCGTGAGTTGCACAGCGCCAAGTCGGCGCTCCGGGACGGGAGCCCGAGGGAGGTGGACCGTGGAGAGGACGACGACGGCTCCAGGACGGCCGGGGGAGCGGCGGGCGACCGCGGAGCGTGACGCGACGCGGCTGGCTCACCGGGCGCGACAGGGCGCGGCTCGCGCCGCCGCGGCGCCCCGTCGGGCGCTGCAGCAGGCGTCGTGGCCGCCGGCGGTGGCCGGGCCCGCGCTGGGCGCGCTCAACGCGCTGTCCATGGGCACCAGCGGCCGTCCGCTGGGGGTGACCACCGCCTTCGAGGACGCGGCGGCGCTGCTGCTCCGTCAGGTGGCGCCCGGCGTCTCGTGGATCGAGGCCTACTTCGAGGACCGGCGGGACGACCCGCCCGAGCTGGGGTGGGAGCAGGCGCTGGTCGCGGGGGTGTTCGCCGGCAGCTGGGGGAGCGCTCGCCTGTCGGGGCGGCCGGCCCCCGACCCGGTGCCGGAGCGGTGGCGGCGTCGGTTCGGCCCCAGCCGGGCCTCCCGCTACGGCGGGGCCTTCCTGGGGGGCGCCCTGCTCATGCTCGGGGCTCGCGCGGCCCGCGGCTGCACCAGCGGTCACGGGATCAGCGGGACGGCTCAGCTGGCGAGCTCGAGCTTCCTGTTCGACGCCACCTTCTTCGCGGCCGGCGTCGCCGTGGCGCAGGCGCTGTTCCGCCGCGGAGGTGAGCGATGAGCGGCGGGACGTTGCTGCACGGCGCGGCCACCGGCGTCGCGTTCGGCGCGTTGCTGCAGAAGGGCCGGGCCTCGAGCTACGACACGATCGTCGACCAGCTGATGCTCGAGGACTGGACCGTGTCCGAGCTCATGGCGGGCGCCGCCGCCGTCAGCGGCGTGGGCGCAGAGCTCCTCCGGCGCAGCGGTCGCTACGCGCCCAGCATCAAGCCGCTGCGGGTGGGCGGGCTGGTGCTGGGCGGCGCCGCCTTCGGGGCCGGCATGGCGGTGCTCGGCTACTGCCCGGGCACCTGCGTCGCCGCGGCCGGCGAGGGCCGGCGCGACGCCTGGGCCGGCCTGGCCGGCATGCTGGTCGGGGCGGGCGCCTTCGTGGCCCTGCGGCGGACCCTGCGGCCGATTCTGGAGGCCGGCGACTTCGGCGCCCGCACCGTGCCCGAGCAGACGGGCACCTCGCCGTGGCCCTGGCTGGCGCTGCTGGGCGGCGCCGCTGCGGCGGCCGCGCTGGCCGCCTCGCGCTCGGGCGAGTGAGTCGGCGACCTCAAGCCCGCAGCCCGAGCGCCACCGCCGCCGCGCTGGCCGCCGCGCAGGCGATCACCAACAGCGCCACGGCGGGCCGCAGGACGCGGGCGCCCCGGGCGGGGGCGTGCTCGGCGGCGTGCTGGGCGCGGGCGACGCGCAGGTAGCTCCACAGCCCGAACCCTTGCAGCAGCGCCCCCGCCAGGGCCAGCGCCACGCCGATGCCGACGGTCAGCCAGGGCGGCTCGACGTCCTTGGCCAGCTTGGCGATGACGACGCCGGCCCCCAAGGAGCCCAGGCCGGTCCGGGTCCAGGCGGCGATGGTGCGCTCGTTCGCCAGGACGTTGCGCTCGTAGGCGAGCTCGGTGCGGTCGCGAGCGAGCCGGTCGCGCTCGGTGCTGTCCTCTGCGCCCATGATGGGGTCTGCCTCCTTGTCGGCGAGCTCGTCAGGCCGCCTCGGTGACGGTCTCGCAGCCCACGGCCTTGCAGGCGGCCATGGAGCCCAGGCAGTCCATGACGGGCTCGTAGCCCTGCTGGGCCAGGTAGGTGGCCGCGACCAGGGAGCGGCGTCCGCTGCCGCAGAAGGTCGTGATCGGCTGGTCGCGCGGGACCTCGTCCAGGCGGTCGGGGAGCTCGCCCAGGTAGACGTTCTTGGCCCCCGGCAGGTGCCCCTCCTCGAACTCGTCGATGGTGCGCACGTCGAGCACGGTGAGCGGCTCGCGGGCCCGGACCCGCCGGTCGAGGTCGCGGATGTAGATCACCCCCACCGTGTTGAACGGGCGCCCGCTGGTCTCCCAGGCCTTCATGCCGCCGGCGAGGAAGCCCCGGACCCGGTCGTAGCCCATGCGGATCAGGCGCCGGGTCGCCTCCTCGACCTGCTCGACGTCGTGGGCGACGAGCCCGAGGTCGCGGTCGTAGGGCACGAACCAGCCGGCGAAGCCCGACAGCTGCGACAGGGGGAGGCCCAGGCTGCTGGGGACGTAGCCGCCGGCGATCGCCTCCACGTCGCGCACGTCGATCACGAACATGCCCTCCCCCATGGCCTCGGCGAACGCGTCGGGCCCGAGGGCCAAGGGACGCGGGAGGGGCCGCAGCACCGGCGGGCCCTTCTGGTTGTGCGCGTGCACGTGCTCGAAGTAGGGCGGCTTGTAGTGGCGCTCGTTCACCTTCCGCTCGACGAACGCCTCGCGGTCGAGCTGCAGCAGGGGATTGTTGCGCCGCTCGTACCCCAGCGTCGAGGTCTTGCGGTCCGCCATGCCGGCGCCGCACACCGAGCCCGCGCCGTGGCCGGGGTACAGCTCGACGTGGTCGCCCAGGGGGAGCAGCTTGCCGTGGATGCTGTCGTGCAGCAGCCCCGCCACCTCGCGGGGGCGGTCTGGGTAGAAGTCGGTCCTCCCCACGTCCCCGATGAACAAGGCGTCGCCCGTGAACACCGCCAGGGGGTCCTCGCCGGTGGAGCGATCCCGGAGCACGATCGAGATGCTCTCGTCGGTGTGCCCCGGCGTCTCGAGCACGTCGAGGCGCACGTCGCCCAGGTCGAAGCGGTCCCCTTCGCGGACGGGGTTGCCGTAGCCCCAGTCGAGCTTGCTCCCGTGCAGCACCATCGCGCCGGTGCGCTCGGCCAGGTCGCGCGAGCCCACCAGGTAGTCCTCGTTGCGGTGGGTCTCGAAGATGAACCTGATCTGGGCGTCGTGCCGCTCCGCGAGGTCGAGGTACACCTCGCAGTCGCGGCGGGGATCGATCACGGCGACCTCGCCGCCGTCACCCACCAGATACGAGAAGTGGCCCAGCCCCTCCGACTCCACGCGCTCCAAGAACATGCTGCTCCTCCTGTCCACGTGCGGGAACTAGGTCGCGAGGAGCGTGCCAATCGGCGCGGGAGCCGGCTCGGCGTTGGAGGCCGGGGGGGCGCGCGCGCGCCCAGTCGGCAGGGGGTGGCGGCGTCCCCTTCGGCCAGGCCTGTCCTACGGCGCGGTGGCGGTGGCGTGGCCGACGACCTCCGGCTGGCGGTCGGCGGCCCGGTAGTAGGCCTCGAACGCCTCCACCTCTGGGGTCCGGTACTCGAACAGCTCCGCCGCATAGCGGCTGCCGAGCGCTTGATACAGGAGGGTGGCCTCGACTCGGTACGGACCGGCCGCGGCGGGCGGCTGGACGCGGTACCGGACGGTGTCCCGTCCGGCCGTGAAGTCGGCGTCGCCGGTCACGCCGGCGGGGGCGGTGTCGGCGGCGGCGGGGTGGGTGGGGTCCCAGCCCAGCGGGAGCAGGCGGTTGTCCTTC
>JAWLGW010000146.1:0-9768 GCA_041690735.1 Planctomycetota bacterium | reverse complement strand
CGGCGCCTCCTCCTCGATCGTGTCGGCCAGCTCGACGCCCGCGACCGCGGCCTTCTCCTGCGAGCCGCCGGCGCCGAAGGCGAGCTGCAGCCGGCGCACCAGCTCGATCGGGTGGTAGTGCCACAGCTTGGGCTGCTCGGGGAACAGCCGCCGCTTGTCCACCGCCTTGGCCAGCTTCCACCACTGCAGCTTGCCGAAGGTCCCCACCTCGCGCACCAGCGTGGCGAGGTCGAGGCTCCAGGGCGCGTCGACCAGGCCGTCCCAGCTCTCGGCCGCCCACTCGCTCATGTGGTACACGGCGACGTCGCGCAGGTCGGGGGCCTTGGCCTTCGCCTCCTCGCGGGTGATCTTCCCGTCGGGCAGCCCGATGCAGTCGACCAGGTCGCGGAGCGAGGCGACGCTCACCAGGGCGTCGTTGTCGCGGTCGGCGTAGCTGCGCAGCTCCTTCAGCTCGGGGACGTGGACGAGCTCCTCCTCGGAGAACACCTCCACGTGCACGCCCGGCTTGCCCCCCAGCGGTCCCGTGGCGCCCAGCTTCTCGCCGGCGCGGACCGCGATCTCCAGGGCGACCACCTTGCCCTCGCGCAGGGCGGTCAGCTCCTCCATGGTCTCGGGGTCGACCCGCCGGACCCGACCCCCGCGGGTGTAGACGTAGCCCACCTGCGCGGCGAAGGCCAGGCCGATCGGGTCGCCCACCTCGGCCACCCCGTCCTCGTACACGTAGGTGCCGCTGGTGGTCTCGACCTTGGCCCAGCCGGCCTGCGGCTCCTCGAGCACCTTCACCAGGGCGCCGCGCTGGAGGACGTTGACGACCTCGGACTTGCTGGACGGCTTCTCCCGCAGCCGCAGGCCGTACCGCTCGCCGCCCTCCTTGTTGCCCAGCGGGGGGTCCTCGTCGGTGGTGATCTCGTAGTAGCGCACGCCGGGCTGGAGGTCCGCGCGGTACCCGTGGAGCTGCGGCCGCAGCCAGGGCAGGGCTTGGGCGCCGCCCCCCTCCCAGCCCAGCGGCGCCAGGTGGTAGTACAGCGACCACAGGGGCTTGACCACGCGGGCCTCGCCGCTGGCCGCCGCCAGGTCGTGGCGCACCAGCACGAAGTTGCGCGAGGTCCCCCTGGGGGCCTGCGGGTCCTTCTCGGCCATCCGCGCCGCCACGATCACCCCGTCGTGGATCGCCTGCACCGTCGCGGGCCCCGGCAGGTGGACCCCGCCGTGCCACACGTTGTAGGCGCCGATGGGGAAGAAGCCCTGCTCCCCCTCCTCGTTGCGCTTGAACAGCTCGTCGGCCGTCGGCTCGGCGCCGTCCGCGCCGTAGCGCACCGGGAAGCACCACCGGCGCCCCGACCGGTGCGCGGGCGCGCTGGCGGGCAGGGTGCGGGTCGACTTGGCGGCCGGCGGCGCCGCGCCGCCGAGCGTCGGCGGGCGGGGCGTCGGGTTGGCCGAGGTGCCGGTGTGGCCGGGGACGTAGTCGCGGATCTTCTCGGGCGGCTGCAAGAACTCGAAGTGCATGTAGTCGCCGTAGAAGCCGCCCCAGTAGAAGCCGTGGTCCAGGAACACCTGCACCAGCCATGGCGGCACGTCGAACTTCTTGCCCTTCTTGAAGGGGTTGCGCCCGGGGTTGATGTCGATCGCCGTGCCGAAGGAGTGGTTGCTGACCATCCGCTCCAGCACGGTGCCCCGCTCGAAGTCGACCCCGAAGGCGGCGTGGGACCAGCTGCCTCTGCCCTTCGCGTCGGCCCACTGGTCCTTGTGCTTCTTGGTGTTCTTACGCTCGGAGACGGGAATGAAGGGCGGGCTGGGGTAGGTGCGGGCCTCGTACAGCACGGTCCCGGCGGGGATCGTCTCCCCCTTCTTGAACTGCTCGGTGTCGAACTTCGCCTTGAAGCTCTCGGCCGCCTCGTAGTCCTCCCCGTCGCGGACGGTCGCCCGCATCCAGTCGCGGTCGTGAATGTACCGGGTGTAGAACGAGCCCAGGTACCAGAAGTAGTAGCGCCGGTTGTTGACCCGCTGGATCTCGGCGAACAGGTTCTCCACCAGGGTGGCCAGCTGCTCGTGCACGGTCACCTTGAGGGAGCGGTTGAAGTCGCGCCCGCAGCCGGGGATCCACAGGCTCTTGGTCTCGAGCTTGTTCGCCCCCAGCGGCTCGCCCCACCACTGGCACCGCTGCTGGTAGCTGGGGTGGGACGAGGCGACCTTGTGGGGCTTGCCGGTGCAGCCGGCCGGCTCGAAGTACTTCTCGCGCAGGTCGTCCGCCGTCTTCAGCCCCTCCCAGCCGTCGCCCTGGTAGGGGTTGTCGTCCTTGGACTGGTTCGACATGGCGTCATCGGGCTTGCTCACCGAGACCTCCCGCCGCCGGAGGAGAGCCGCGAGGACCTCCGGCGAGTGCTGTATCCTTTAGGCGAGCCCCGGAGGCAAAGATGTCTGAGAGCGAACCGGCCGAGCCGACCCCCACGCCCGACGCGTCCGACGACGCCGAGCCCGCCGGTCCCCGCCGCGTGACGGCGGAAGAGCTGGCAAACGGGCTGGAGCTCGAGATCGAGCAGGTCCACGAGCTGGAGATCGACCCCGGGTTCACGTTCTCCGCCTAGACCGAGAAGGTGAACGGGCCGGGCTCGGCCGCGAAGGCCGGCTCGTCGTCGTCGCGATCCGGCTCGAGGTCGGGCGCGAGCCACACCTGCTCCTCGAGCGGCGTCTCCTCCGCCGGCTCGGGGGCGGCCCCCTCCTCGGGCGGCAGCACCGTCACCCGGGCCGGGCCGGGCGGCACGTCGTCGAGGTGCAGCCGCCCCTCCTCGTCGAGGGCGCCCTGGTGCAGGTCGTCGCCCAGCGCCACCTGATAGCGCCAGCCCGCCAGGGGGGCGCCGCTGGTGGAGTGGAGGTGCAGCTCGAACCAGGGGGGGAGGAGGGTCGCCGGCAGCTTCTTGGGCCGCTTGCGCAGGGCGGCGACGTGCACGCTGGGGGCGAAGCCCGCCTCGGTCTCCTCGCTGATGTCGATCACCTGGTCCACGTCGGGGAAGGTGATCCCCTCCAGGTCCCCCGGGCCGTACACGAACAGGAGGCGCAGGTCGTACTCCCCCGCCGCCGTGGGCTCCCGGGTGACCGGCAGGGCGTGCTCGCCGACGTCCGCCGCCTCGAAGTCGATCGACAGGTCGACCTCGAGGTCGCCCGGCTTGCGCGGCACCAGCCGCACCGTCACCAGATACACCGACGGGGGCTGCAGGCCCTGAGCGTGCGCGTCGCGCACCTCCTGCTTGGCCAGGGGGTACAGCCGATCCGCCGCGACGAGCCGCGCGGGGTCGTAGGTGCGGTCCCCCGCGGGCGCCGCCTGGTAGCCGTCGCCCCGCCGGATCTCGAGCCGCGCCCCCGAGAGGGTGAAGGTGCGGGTCTTCTCCGTGAACATGGTCCAGGCGGACTTGGGGGCCTCACACTGAGGGCAGGTCAGGTCGTCCGCCGTGACCTCGGTCGAGCACTGAGCGCAGGTCCACGCCATGGCTGATCGCTACTCCCTCGGAGCCCCGCTCAAAGGATACGACCGAGACGGGGCGACATCAGGATTTCCCTGGTTGACCGCAAGTCAATGCGGCAGGTGGTCGATCCGCCACCGCCCCTCGACGCGCCGCAGGTGGATCGGGTGCCCGACACCCGGGACCCGCGCCAGGCCCTGGTCCCCCTCCTCGTCCAGGGAGGCGGCGGTGAGGGCCACCTCCACGTCGCCCGGGGTGAAGCGAGCGGCGCCGGCGCCCAACTGCGCCTTCACCAGCTCGGCGAACAGGGCGTCGGTCGCGGCCAGCGTGGTCCCCAGCTCCTCCTCGACCCGGCCCCGGGCAGCGGCCCAGTCGACCACCGCGTCCAGGGCGTCCGTCGGCTCCGCCCCCGCCAGCACACGCAGGTAGACCCGCACCGCCTCCCGGGGGGAGTCGGCCCCCGCCGGCGGCGGCAGGGGTCGGAGCCCCGCCTCCCCGGCGAGGGGCCCCTCGATCGCCACCAGCGCGATCGGGCTGCCGGGCACCTCGATCCGCAGCGGACGCCCCTCCCGGTCCAGCCACACTCGAGTGCGCTCGGCGCCGGCGGCCAGCAGCACCCGCCGGCCGCCGTCGGCGCCCTCGCTCACGTCCACCTCGACCGTCGCCCAGGCAGGCTCCGGCCGATCCTCCGGCCGATCCTCCGGCCGATCCTCCGGCCGATCCTCCGGCCGATCCTCCGGCCGATCCTCCGGCCGATCCTCCGGCCGATCCTCCAGGCGATCCAGCAGATAGCGAGCGCCCGGGGGCGCGGCGGCCAGGGCGCGGGCCAGGAGCAGCCGGCAGGCGAAGGGCCCATGGTCGGGGGCAGCGGCGCGTGTGCGCGTGCCGCACGACCGCTCCCACCGCTCGCCCCGCAGCACGCGCGCGCTGGAGGTCACCTCCGCCACCCCGCCCTCACGGACGACGCGCTCGGCCCGCCGCACCTCCAGGGCGGCCAGGCGCCCGTCGAGGCGCACCTCCTCGTCGACCTCCCGCCGGCCGGCGCCCATGTCGAGGCGCGAGCGAAAGGTGGCCCGGTAGCGCCCTCCCCCCGCGGCCTCCAAGCTCACCGCCAGCTCCCCCAGGGTCCGCCCGCGCAGCACGTACGCGAACCGGGTCGTCCCGAGCAGCCGGGGCGCCCGCGCCGGGAGCTCCTGCAGCAGCGCCGCGGCGGCGCGCCGGCGCGCCGCCTCCTCCGGGCCCTCCTGGGCGCGCGCCCCTGCCAGCGTGCCCAGGGCGACGAGGGCAACGCTCGAGGCGACCGCTCGAGTCTGCAGGCGACGGCGGGGAGGGCAGCGGCGCACGGCCGCGCTCAGTGGGGGAAGTGGACGATCTTCCAGCCGTCCCCGACCTTGCGCAGCCGGAAGGCGTCGTGCTCCACCCCGGGGGTGCGCACGGTCGCGGTGTCGCCCTGCACCTCTGCCTTGAGCAGCGGCACGATCAGGTCGAGCTGCTCCTGCGTGAGGGCGGCGGGCTGGCTCTGGAACTGCTCCTTCATGACCGCCCCGAACATGGCGTCGCTGAGGTTCCGCATGGCCGGGTTCTCGGCGCCCATCTCCTCCTTGATCGCGCCCCAGTCGAGGACCCCGTCCAGGGCCTCGACCGGCTCCAGCTTGGCGATCGCCCGCAGGTAGGTGGTCACCGCCGCCAGCGGCCCCTGGGCGACGGCGCTGGTGGTGGGCGCCGGCAGGTCGCGCCGGGCCTCCTCGGCGGTGCCCGCGATCAGGCGGATCGGCGGCCCGGTGGGGCCGAACGCGAGCACCTGCCGGTCGGCGTCGACGGTGAAGGTGGTGGTCTCCTGACCCTCGCGCTCGATCTTCACCTCGGTCGCCTCCACCTGCTGCCCGCGGTGGGTCACCTGCTGCGGCGTGGCGACCGTGACCACGATCAGCTTGTGGGCCGGGCCCTCCGGCTCGGCGGCCGCCTCCTCGGCCTCGGCGCCCTCGCCCTCGCCGGCGCCGAAGTCGTCCTCGGGCTCGACGGCCCCCTCCTCGTCCGCGGCCTCGACCTCGCTCGGGAAGTGCACCCCTTCCAGCTGATAGGCGCCCGGCGCGGAGAGGTCGAGCTTGCGGACCAGCAGCAGCGCGGCGGCGAGGTCCCAGTGGTTGGGCCCCCGAACCGGCAGGCGGTGCACCGTCGCCTGTCCGTCGACGGTCACCTCGCCCACCCACTCACCGCCCTCGCGGGTGATCTTCTTGTCGGTGACCACCCGCTCGTCGCCCTCCTGCTCCACCTCGTGGTAGGTGCCCCGGACCAGGGCCAGCTTCTCGTCGAGGAGGATCTCCTCGTGGGCGTCGTTGCGGTTGGGCCCGAAGCTGATCGAGACGGTGGTGGTCGTCTTGTAGACCGCGCCGCTCCCCTCGGGCGCCCGCTCCACGGTGAACGTGCAGTGGCCGACGTTCTTGAAGCCGCCGAAGTAGAAGCCGTAGTGGCGGGTGCCCAGCAGCGACTCGTCGCACCCCGACAGCCCCTCGAGGAGCTGGGACGCTCGCGCCTTGGCGTCCTCCGCCGGCGCCTCCTGAGCCCGCGCCGGCGCGCCCGCCGGCGACCCCATCGCCAGCGCGCCCGCCACCAGCGCCAGCACCACGCCTCGTCCGACCGTCCGCTGCATGCTTCCGCCTTCCATGGCGGGCCAGGCGCCCGCTCCGGGTAGGCCTGGCACTATAGCGCGCGACGCTCGAGGCCGAGAGACGGCGCTACGGCATGACCAGCTGCAGCAGGACGCCCACCAACAGCAGGAGCGCCAGGGGCAGCACGAACAGGCTGACCAGGAAGACCTCCGGCTGGCGCACCGCGAAGTCGTGGACCAGGTCCAGGACGCGCACGCGCCAGCCCTCCCTCCTCCTCGCCAGGTGCGGCGGCGGCGGCTGGGGCGGCCGCTCCGCCTTGGCCCGGGCTTCGGCGAACCGGCGGGCCCGCTCCCGCACCCGCCGCCGCAGCCGCTCCGCATCGTCGATCGTGGCCGGCCGCGGCGCCGCGGCGTCCGGCGCCGTGCCCGGCGTCGCGCAGCCGGCCACCGGACACCGCCCCAGCTCCTCCAGACACGCCTGGTGGTGCTCGGTCCCGCACCCTTCGCAGGTGACCCGCACCGGGTCGCTCACCAGGACGTCGTGGCAGTAGGGGCAGCGAGCCGCGCTCTCGCGCGCCCGCAGGCTCACCGCCGGGGAGCTCACCGGACGTCGAGGCGGGGGATCGCGACCGCGGGCCCGGGCGTCAGCTCGAGCTCGCGCAGCGGCGGGAGGAACTCGCCGTCCATGACCGGGCGGAACACCTGCTCGCCGGTGGCCCGCGCCCGCAGGCGCCGGGCGGGACGGTCGACCAACCCCTCGGCCGCGAGCGGCTTGCCCCGGAACAGGCGCGGCAGGCTGAGGACCATGCGCAGGTCGCTGACCTCGCCCGCGATCACCTCCAGCTGCCCGCCCCGGGCCTGACCAAACACCTTGACCACGCCGCCGAGGTCGATGGGGAAGGCGCCCACGTTGAGGGCCGTCAGGTCGGTGAAGGGGAGCGTCTCGCCGTCGATCTCCACCTCGCCCCGCACGCGCCCCCGCAGGGCGTCGCCGTAGGCGACCCACCGGGCGGGCGACAGGCGACGCAGGCCGGGGGCGCCCAGGGCGAAGGAGCCCATGCCGCGGGCGATCACCTCCACGATCGCCCGGGGTCCGCCGCCGCAGGGGACCGCGTAGTACTTGGCGAAGAACCCCGCGCCCACCCCGGCGAGCGCCGCCGCGAAGCCGAGGCGCAGGACGCGCTCCCCCTCGAGGGTCGTCCCCTGCAGGAGCAGGGTGGGGACCTCCACCAGCGCCGGCGTGTTACCGGCCACCTCGTGATCGACCAGGCGGCGGAGGATCGCCTCGCCCCGCCCGCGCAGGCCCACGTGGTGCGCCACGAAGTCGATCGTCCCCCCGTTGGTGGGCACCGCCCGCGGCACCACCTCGGGGAGCGCCTCCACCCCGCCGAACCGCTCGGCCGCGGCGTTGAGCAGCCAGTGCAGGCTGCCGTCGCCGCCGTCCGCCACCCAGGTGCGCACCCCCTCGGCGCGGAACTCGTCGAGCACCGGGCCGAGGTCGGCGGTGGAGCGGGTCTCGCGGACCAGGCCCCGCTCACCCAGGATCGCCTGCAGCCGAGCCGCCAGGCCGCGCTGGCCGCGGTTCTTGCGCGAGTTGGGGTTGGTCACCACCCCGATCGTGGGGGCGGCGCGGGTGGTGGCGGCGCTCACGAATCGATTGTAAAGGCGGCCCCGGAGCCGACAAGCCGAGGCATCTCCGCCCGCTCGCCGAGGCTCGCTACCGGCACAACCGGAACCCCACCTGCGCCCGGCGGCCCACCCCGTCGTGCCGGTCGCGGTAGGTCGTGCGGAGCCGGACCACGAACTCCTCGAAGCTCCCGCCTCGCGCCACGTGCTCGGCCTCGGGTCCGGGAGGGCGGCGCGGATCGACCTGCGGAGCGGTCGGGTACCGGTCGCAGTAGGCGTCGGCGGTCCACTCCTGCACGTTCCCCGCCAGGTCGTGCGCCCCCCACCGCGACACGCCGGCGGGGTAGGAGCCCACCGGCGCCGTGGTGAGGAAGCCGTCCGCGTCCCCCTCCGCGTTGGCGTGCAGGGGGCTCGGCCTCGCCTCTCCCCAGGGGAAGGTGCGCTCCTCGTCCCCTCCGCGGGCGGCGTACTCCCACTCCGCCTCGCTCGGCAGCCGCCCGCCGGCCCAGGCGCAGTAGGCGCGCGCCTCGGCCCAGGGCAGGTGGGTCACCGGGTGCCGCCCGTCCGCCCCGGGCGGCCGGCGGTGCGAGCGCCGCCCGGTGTCGGCGCAGAAGCGCTCCCACTGGCCCCAGGTCACCTCGAACTTGCCGAGGAAGTACCCCCGCGTGAGGGTCACCTCGTGCACGGGGTGCTCGTCGAACTCCCACCCCACCGAGCCCATGCGGAACCGGCCGGCGGGGATCCACACCAGGACCGAGTCGTCGGCGGCGTTGCGGTACTCCCCTGGGCCCTCGCCGAACGCGACGCCGTCCGGGAGGGGCAGCGGCGGGCGCTCCTGCGGCGGGCGGGCCAGGAACCACGGCGGCACCCGGGTCACCCGCAGCCGGCGGCGGGTGGTGTTGCCGGCGGGGTCGCGCGCGCTCACCTCGACCTCGCTGGTGCCGAGGGGGATCGCGACCTCGAGGACGAACCGACTGCCGCTCGGCACCCGCCGCCGCGCGTCCCCCGCCCACACCTCCAGAGAGGCGGCGTCGTCGCGAGCGACGCCGCGGATCGCCGCCCGCGCGTCCGCCACGACGTGCCCCGCCTGCGGCGACTCCGCCTCGTCCAGGGCGAGGACGGGCGGGTCGCGGTCCGGAGGCGGCGGCGCGCTCCGGTCCTGCGTCACCGACGCGGTCAGCACCGCCACCGCCGCCACCGTGGCGCCGCCCAGGAGCGCGGGGAGCACGGCGCCCCGCCGGCGGGCCAAGACCACCCGCCAGGCGCGCGTGGAGGAGGCGCTGACGGGGCGGCCCGCCAGGTAGGCGTCGAGGTCGTCGGCGAGGGCGCCGCCGTCGGGGTAGCGGTCGCTCGGCTCCCGGCAGAGGGCCTGCAGGCACACCGCCTCCAGCTCCAGGGGAAGCCGACGGTCGAAGCTGCGCGGCGGCCGAGGCGCCGTCTCGACGACCTGCGCGGTCAGCTCCAGGAGCGTCGCCGCCTGCGCGAAGGGGAGCTCGTCCGTCAGCGCCAGGTACAGCAGGACCCCCAGCGCCCACACGTCGGTGGGCGGGCCCAGGGCGGCCCGGTCCCCCAGCAGCTGCTCGGGCGCCATGGTCGCGGGCGTCCCCACCAGGCCGCCGGTCTGGGTGAGCTGCTCGAGGTCGCTGGCCGTGGCGGCGCCGAAGTCGGCGACCCGCACTCGCCCGTCGCGGTCGACCAGCACGTTCTCGGGCTTGACGTCCCGGTGGATCACCCCCTGCGCGTGCGCGTGACCGAGGGCCCGCGCCGCGTCGCGCACCAGCGCCACCCGCTCGTCGCGGTCCCGCGCCGCGAAGGCGGCCTCCAGATCCTGGCACCCCTCGAGCAGCTCGTAGGCGAGGTACGGGCGCCCCTGGTGCTCCCCCGCCGCGTGGACCGCGACGATCCCCGGGTGGTGGAGGGCGGCGGTCAGCTCCCCCTCGCGTCGGAAGCGAGCCAGGCGGGTGTCGTCCAGCCGGCCCCGGGCCAGCTTGAGCGCCACCTCGCGGCCGCTGGCCACCTCCCGCGCCCGGTAGACCACCCCCAGTCCGCCGCGCCCGAGCTCCGAGAGGCCCTCGA
>JAWLGW010000145.1:8923-9798 GCA_041690735.1 Planctomycetota bacterium | reverse complement strand
CTGCGGCGCCCGACACCACCTCGGCTGCTGGCTGGAGGCGGGGCGCTGCGGCACCTGCGGCGCCGGCGCCGCTGAGCGCCGCGCCGAGCCGGGACGGACGGAGCGCTGTCAGTCGTGGTGGGGCTGCGCGCGTCGGGGGCTCGAGCCGCGCCGACCCGGCGACCCGCGGCTGTGCGCCGGGCACCGCAGGATCCAGGACGGGCTGTACGTGGGCACCCTGGGGGCCTCGATCGCTGCGCTCGCGCTGGCCGTGGGCGACGTGCGGGGCCTCCCCTGCGGGCTGGTGGTGTTGACTCCTGCCGCGCTCTCGATCGTGAGCGGCATCTCCCGGCTCGAGGCGGAGCCGATCGAGCGCGACTGACGTCGAGCGCCGCGCGCTCGTGGCCGCCGAGGGCCGCAAGGCGCAGGCCTGTGCCCCTACCCTGGGTAGGGTCCACCGCGCGGCCTTGCGCTGAGACGGCTTGCGTCACTGACCCGCGGTCACTGACCGCCGGTCGGCGAAGCACGGGAGGTGTGCGTCAGACGCGCGAGGCGAGGTTCTTGTCCCAGGGCGCGCGGGGGATCCCGCTGGGAGGCGAGGCGCACGACCGGGGCGCAGTCTCCCGGGGGCGGCCTCGGCCTGCTGGCACGCCAGCACGTGGGCTCCTCCGCGCTGGCACGGCGGGTGCGCGGCTCCGTCCGCGCAGGAGGAGTCCGTGAAGCTGCCGAACGTGAAGCTGCCGTCCACCGCCCGACGCGTCGCCGCGCACACCGCCGACGGGTTCAACGAGCGCATCCGCGCCGAGATCGCCGAGCGGGTGCGCTACCTCGCCGCCCGCCCCGAGGAGATCGACGCCCGCCTGACCGCCCTCGACGAGGAGTGGGACGTGGAGCGC
>JAWLGW010000145.1:0-8913 GCA_041690735.1 Planctomycetota bacterium | reverse complement strand
CATGCTCGACGCCAACGCCGCCTCCCTGACCCTGACCGGGCTGGCGCTGGGCAAGGCGATCGACCGCCGCTTCTACCTCCTGGCGGGGACGGCGGCCGGGTTCCTGTTGCAGCACGCGATCCAGGGCTGGTCGCCGCCCCTGCCCCTGCTGCGATGGCTCGGCTTCCGCACCCAGGCCGAGATCGAGGCCGAGCGCTACGCCCTCAAGGCGCTGCGGGGCGACTTCGCGGACCTCGCCGTCGGCGGCCCGCCGGCGCGTCGCGCGCGGGAGGCCCTGGCCGCCGTCGGCTGCCCGGTGTGAGCGCTCGCAGCTAGCCCCGGCCGCGGGCTCTGACCTACACTGCGCGGGTGATCGGGACCCGCTGGGGAGAGCTCGCCGTCCTGGCCCGCCTCGGCAAGGGCGGCATGGGCACCGTCTATCTGGCCGAGGACCCCCAAGGCCGGCAGGTGGCCCTCAAGCTCCTGTCGCCCGACCACGCCCTCGACCCCGACCGCTCGCGCCGCTTCGCCCACGAGGCCGACCTGCTGGCCCGCCTCGACCACCCGCGGATCGTGCAGGTCGTCCGGCCCCTGGCCGAGCATGGCGGCCACGTGGGCTACGCCATGGAGCGGGTGGCGGGACCGGACCTGGCAGAGGTGGCCCGCGGGCGGCCGCTGCCGCCGCTGCAGGCGATCGACCTGGTGCTCGACGCCCTCGACGGCCTCGCGGCCGCGCACGCCGCCGGGATCCTGCACCGCGACCTCAAGCCGACCAACCTGCTCCTCGACGGCGAGGGGCGGGTCAAGGTGTGCGACTTTGGCCTCGCCCGCGCCGTCGACATGACCCGCCTCACCGCCACGGGGCAGGTGCTGGGGACGCCCGCCTACATGGCGCCCGAGCAGGCGCGCGGTGAGGACGAGACCGAGGCCACCGACCTGTACGGCATGGGCGGCGTGCTGGTGTACCTGCTTACGGGGGCCCCGCCTTTCACCTCGGACAAGCCGCTGGCGCTGCTGCGCATGCACCTCGAGCAGGCGCCCGAGCCGCCCAGCTCCCGTCGCTCCGGGCTGCCGCGCGACCTGGACGCGGTCGCCCTGCGGGCGCTGGCCAAGGCGCCGGCCGAGCGGTTCCCCTCGGCGGCGGCCATGGCGGAGGCCCTGCGGGAGGCGCGGACCCTGGTCGACCAGGGCGACGTCGAGACGGTGGAGCTGGCGGCGCTGGTGCGGGAGCGGACGGAGGTCCTGGCGGCCGAGCTGGCTCCCGAGGTGGAGCGGTCGCGGGAGCGGCTGGCGGTCGCCTCCACAGCGGTCCTCGACGCCCAGGCTCCGGCTGCGGAGGCCGCGGAGCCGGCGGCGCCAGGCACGGGGAGCGCCGCCCGGCGCCGGCGTTGGGCGCTGGGCGTCGCCGCTGCGCTGCTGCTGGGCGGCGGAGCGGTCGTCGCCGGCTACGTCGCGCCGATCTTTCGGCGACCCCGCGCCTACCCCGCCGCCGCCGCCGCGCCGGCGCTCGGCCACGCGCTGCAGCGAGCCCGCGCCAGCGGCGCGCTCGAGCGGGTGCTGGGCCGGCGGTGGTTCACCCGTCGCCGCGGCGGCATCACCGAAGCCCTGGTCCAGGTGGAGGGGCGCTCCATGGACGAGGACGGCTTCGAGCTGGAGGTGCGCACCGTCGAGCTCGACGGGAGCTCGCGGGACCGGCAGCTGTGGGCGATCACGGGGGAAGGGCGCCTGATCCACTGGGAAGAGGAGCGGCTGGGATCGGACGGCGAGCGGCTGTGGCTGCGGCGGGGGGTGCCGCTCTCGGGTTCGCAGGTCGCGGTGTTCGCGGAGCGGCGCGGGCGAGAGGAGCCGGCGCAGTACCGCTCCTGGGATGAGCGGACCTTGGGCCAGGGCTTCGCGCTGTTCGTCCTGCCGGCGCTGTTCGACCAGCTCGATCCGTCCGAGTGGTCCTCCTCGTACCACCAATGGGAGGAGCCTGCTCGGCGTCGTGCGCTGGAGCTCGATCCGCACCAGCAGGCCGCGGCCGGCGAGCCGGCGCGGGCGATCGTGGTCGGCGAGGACGAGCGGGTGATCGTCGGAGTCGACGGGGCCGATCGCGGCGTGGTGCAGCGCGCTGACGTCGGCTCCGTTCAGCTCGAGGCGGAGGTCGAGGCCGACGTGGAGGGGCTCTTGCGCACCAGCGGCCACCACTTCGCCTTCCCCTGCGAAGCTCCTGCCCAGGATGTGCTGAGGGACCTCCTCGTCGCCGCCCGCGCGGCGGGCGACCTGGACCGCCTCGCCGGGCGGCGCGACTACCTCGTGGAGCGGGAGGCGGGCGGGCCAGGGCTCACCTCCACCCGCTGCCGCATCGATGGCGACGCGATCGAGCTCGAGATGCACGTCGTGTCGCTGGCCGAGGGGCCGGACATCGCCGAGCGCCACCGGCTGGAGGGGGACGTCCTGGCCGAGATGGTGAAGCGCGTGCGCGAGGGGGGAGAGACAGCCGAGATCCGCGGCGGCGTCGAGGGCGGCCACCTCCGGATCGAGGCGCGCGGGAGCGGGCTCCCCGAGGCCCACGAGGTCGCGTGGAGCGACGCAGTGCTGCCGGCGCCGCTCCTGATGCTGCTGGTGCCCGCGCTGGTGGAGCACCTGCCCGCGCTCCCCTTCGAGCTGCGCTGCCGGAGCTATGGAGGGGGACGCGACACGCGCCCCTCCGCGCTGGTGGTGCCTCAGTTCCCGAGGCCCTACCTGGACGGGCGGCGGCGCCTGGTGCAGGCCGACGGCGTCGAGGTGTTCGTGGGCGTCGACGGCCCGGAGCGAGGACGGATCACCCGGGTCGTGTTCCAGGACGGCGGCCTCCGGCCGATCCCGGCCGAGGAGGCGGACCGCCGGCTGGCCGAGGCCGGCAAGCGGTGGCTCGATCTCGACGCGCCGCTTCCCGAGGAGGCGCGGTAGCTAGCCCCCGGCTAGCCGATCGGGGTGAACTTGCCCCCGTGCTGCTCGGCGAGGTCCTTCATGAACTCGTTGAACGACTGGCCCACGCCGCCGAAGCCGAAGGTGTCGACCCGCCAGCGCTTGAAGCCGTTGAGGCCGCGGACCTCGTCGAGGATCGCGGGGGGCTCGGCGTCGGTGGGCGCGCCGTCGCTGAGGAGCACGATCGCGTCGGCGCCCTCCACCTCGAAGCCTGCCTTCATGGCCGCCAGGGTGGCGGTGGTGCCCGAGGCCTGCAGGCCGTCCACGAACTTGTAGGCCTTCTCCTTCACCTGCGGCGTCGCCGGCTGGAGGGCCCGCTCCCAGGTCTTGACCGAGCTGGAGTAGGCCACGATCGTGAACCGGCTGCCCGCCTCCAGGGCCTCGACGCACCGCTTGAGCTGGTCCTTGCACTTCTGGATCCGCTCGCCGTCCATGGAGCCCGACACGTCGATCACGAACACCAGCCGGTCGGACGCGATCTCGCTGCCGAAGAAGGTGGGGCGGGGCTTCTTGGGGCGCTCGCCGGTGCCGTCCCGGTGGCTGCCGGTCATCGGGCGCTCGCGGGCGACCTGCCAGAACTTCCGCCAGTCCTCGATGCTCTCGAACGACTTGCCCGTCAGCTCGAACAGGGCGTCGGTGACGTCGTGCTCGAGGAGCGCGTTGGGCTGCGCCTTGAGCTTCTCCAGCAGGTCGATCAGGCCCGGCACCGCCTCGCGCGCCTTGCGCTTGCGGATCGCCGTGACCGCGGCCCGCAGCACCTCGGGGCGCTTGGCGCCCAGCGCCGCCCCCAGGGCCGCGCCCGAGCGGGCGTCCTCCATGGCGCCCAGGGCGTCGATGCACAGGACCTTGGCGCCGGGGTGCCCGCTCCGCTTCTCGACCTGGGCGACGATCGCGTCGAGCGCCCCGTCGGAGCGCATGCCGGCCAGGGCCTGCGAGGTGGCCGCGAACACCTTCCCCTGGGGGATCGCCAGGGCCGTCTTGAGGATCAGGTCCACGGCGCGCTTCGAGTCGTCCCGGGCGATGTCGGCGATCGTCGCGGCGAGCCCCTCGTGATCCCCCTGCGCCGCCTGCACGGCCAGCTGCTTCTTGAGCTTCTTGAACCCCCGGTCGTCGAGCTGCCCGGCGAGGGCTGGCGACGCGATCAGGAGCGTGAGGGCGATCGTGGTCAGGGTTCGCATGGGACTCCTCCGGACAGGCCGCTAAGTTGCGCCCTCCCAGCGGCCCTCGCAAGGGCCGCCGGGAGGCCGCTTCCTCGGGGGAAGGAATGTGCTAGTCGATCTGCGTGTAGTCGCCGCTGTTCTGCTCGGCCAGCTGCTGCATGAACTCACCCAGGCTGCTGCCGCCGCCGAAGCCCGCCGGCTTGGGTCGGGCGCCGGTGCCGCGGCGGTGACCGCCCGCCAGGGGGCTCGCCGCGCCGGCCGCCGGGTCGAAGCCGAAGGTGTCGATCACCCGCCGCTGGAAGCGGTTGAGCGTCGCCACCTGCTCGAGGATCTGCTCCTGGGTGAGGGGCTGGCCGCTGGTGGGGTCGACGTCGTTGGGCATGCCGTCGGAGAGGACCACGATCGTGTCGGCGTCCGCGATCTCGAAGGCGGTGCGCAGGGCGTTGAAGGTGAAGGTGCCGCCGTTCGCCTGCAGGCCGGCGACGAAGGCCTTGGCGTCCTCCTTGGCCCGCGCGCTGGCCGCGGTGAGCTTGGGCTGCCAGATCTTGAGCCACTCGAAGCCGCCCAGCTTGGGGGGGAGCAGGTCGCCCGGCTTCACGCCGGGGGGCAGCATGGGCCCGCTGGGCCCCTGCAGGAGCACGCCCGAGTAGGCCACGATCGTGAAGTGCGCGTCCTCGGGGAGGGCCTCGATCACCTCGGTCAGCTGCTGCTTGGCCCGCTCGATCCGCACCCGGCTGGTGGGGCCGGCGGGGGCGCCGCCCGGCTGCCCGCCGGTGCGCGGGCCCTGGCGACCGGTCGTCCCCGCGGGATCGGCGGCGGTCATGCTGCCGGAGGTGTCGATCACGAACACCAGGCGGTTCGACTTCAGCTCGCTGCCGAAGAACTTGGGCCGCTCGCGCCGCTGGGTGCCGCCCTCGTGCGCCCGGGCGCTGCCGGTGGTCGGGCGGCGGAAGTTGCTCCGGCGCGGCTCCCAGAACTTGCGCCAGTCCTCGGCGGTGGCGAACGACTCCTTGGTGAGGTCCTGCAGGGTCTCGCGCACCAGGTTGGCGTTGAGTCCCTCCTCGTCCTTCTTCTCCAGGCGCTCCAGCAGATCGATCAGCCCGTCCATGGCGCCCAGCATCGTCTTGCGCTTGATCGCCCCCAGCGCCGCCCGCTGGACCTCGGGCTCGCGGGCGCCCAGCGCCAGGCCCAGGGCCTCCTCGGCGAACGGGTCCGCCCGCTCCGCCATGGCGTCGACCAGCAGCATCTTGTCGACGGCGCTCCCGCCGCGGCGCCCGAGCACGCTCCGCACCTCGTCGTCGACCTCCGCCGAGCGCATGGCGGCGACCGCCTGCTTGGCCGCCTCGTACACGGCGGCGTCGGGGACCTTGGCGACGGTGCAGCACAGGCCCACGGCCCGCTTCGAGTCGTCCCGGGCCACCTCGCGCAGCTTGCTCGCCGCCGCGCTCCACTGGCCCGACTTGAGGGCGCGCAGCACGTCGCGCTTCAGGTCGGAGAACTCACGGCTGGAGAGGGTGGGGCGCGCCTGCGCGGGGGCGGCCACGAGGGCCAGGGCGAGCAGGGCGGTGCCGACGACGCCACGGTGCATGGGGGCCTCCTTCGGGAATCCAAAGTAGGGAAGCCCTCCCCTCGCTTTGTCAGCCTCCTGTAATTGAAAAAGCCGGCCGGATCGGCACTTAACGTGCGGGGCTCCGCCGCCGGCCCCGGCCGCGCGTTCCCATTTCCTGAGCGCCAATGTGGTTCGTGAGCAAGCTCACGGAGAGCACGTGGTTGCGCCGACGCGAGCCCCGCCCCCCTCTCGGTCGGCGGGGCCGTCACCGTGACGTAACATTCGGCCCTTCCCCGGCCGGTCCGCCGGGGCGAGGAGGTGCGCCCCGTGGAGACCTTCGTCCACACCATCGCTCAGGCGGTCGCGGAGGCCCTCGGCCTCGAGGCCGAGGTCGTGCGCGACGCGATCCAGCCGCCCAACAACCCCGAGCGGGGCGACCTGTCGCTGCCCTGCTTCCCCCTGGCGGCGCGCCTGGGGACCCCCGGGCCCAAGGGAGCCCAGGAGGTGGCCCAGCGGGTGGCGGGCGTGACGATCCCCGACGTGTCGGTGGAGGCGGCGGGCCCCTTCGTCAACTTCCGCATCCTCCCCGCCGCCCTGGCGCGCGAGGTCCTGACCGCCGTGTACGCCCGCACCCCCTACGGCGGCTCCGAGGAGGGGCGCGGGCACACGGTGGTGATCGACTTCTCCTCGCCCAACATCGCCAAGCCGTTCCACCTCGGTCACCTGCGCTCGACCGTGATCGGCTGGTCCCTGCGCCAGATCCACCGCGCGCTGGGCTACGAGGTGGTGGGCGTCAACCACCTCGGCGACTGGGGCACCCAGTTCGGGTTCATGATCGCCGCCTGGAAGCGGTGGAGCGGCGAGGCCGAGGGGCGGATCGCGGCGGGGGAGGAGGAGACCCACGTCTTTGCCGACCTGTACGCCCGGATCAACGTCGCCGCCAAGGAGGACCCCGACCTGCGCGAGGAGGCCCGCGGCTGGTTCGCCCGCCTCGAGCAGGGGGACGCCGAGGCTCGCGACCTGTGGACCTTCTTCGTGGAGCGCTCCAAGGCGGACTTCGCCAAGATCTACGAGATCCTGGGGATCGTCCACGAGAGCGACGCCGGCGAGGCGTTCTATGAGGACCAGATGCCCGCCACCGTGGCGCGCTTGCAGGCGGCGGGGCTGCTGGTGGAGGGCAAGACCCTCAAGGAGACCGCCGAGGACGAGGTGAAGACCCTCGCGGGGCGCCTGGAGAAGAAGCGCGGCGAGGCGGCGGACGCCGAGGCCAAGCTCGCCGCGGGCGAGGTCGCGGAGAAGAAGCGCAAGAAGCTGGAGAAGAGCCGCGACAAGGCGGGCGAGGCGATCGTCGCGCTGGAGCGCGACCTCGAGCGGGCGCGCAAGAAGGTGCCGGCCGAGGACGACGGCCGCCGCCCGCTGGGGGTGAACACCCACAGGCACGGCTTCGTGATCGTGGTGAAACGCGACGGCGGCACCAACTACACCACCCGCGACCTGACCGCGGCGCTGTACCGGATCGAGACCTACCGGCCGGCGAAGATCATCTACGTGACCGGCGCCGAGCAGCGCGACCACTTCGAGGGGTGGTTCGAGATCCTCCGCATGCTCGACACGGGGTGGGAGGGCGAGCTGGTCCACGTCCCCTTCGGCCGCTACCTCGGCATGAGCACCCGCAGGGGGACCGCGGTGTTCCTGGCCGAGGTGCTGGAGCGGGCGCGGGAGCAGGCGCTCGCGGCGGCGGCGCAGGCGACCAAGAAGATCGAGCTGGGCGAGGCCGAGCGCGAGCAGGTGGCCCGGGCGATCGGCACCGGCGCGGTGAAGTTCTTCGACCTCAAGGCGGAGCGGAACAAGGACATCGACCTGTCCAGGCCGGGCGAGGAGGGGATCGACTGGGAGCGCCTCCTCGACCTCAGGGGCGACACCGGTCCGTACCTCCAGTTCGCGTACGCGCGGCTGGCCGGAATCCTCCGCCGCTACGAGGGGCCCGTCGACCCCGCCGCCGCCGACCCCGCGCTGCTGGCCGAGCCCGAGGCGGTGGCGCTGCTCAAGGCGCTGGGCGAGTTCCCTCAGCAGGTGGCCCAGGCGGCCCGGGACGCCGAGCCGAGCGTGATCGCCCGGGCGGTGATCGGCCTCGCGCACACCACCCACGCCTTCGTGCACCACCACCGGGTGATCGACGCCGAGCCCACCGCCGAACAGGCGGCCGCTGGCGTCACCGCCGAGACGCTGCGCGCCACCCGGGTGGCCCTGGTGACCGCCGCCAAGAAGGTGATCGGCGAGGCGCTGGCGCTGCTCGGGATCGAGGCCCTCGAGCAGATGTAGTGGGCACCACCCGCCTGGCTCCCAGCCCGACCGGGGCGCTGCACCTCGGCAACGCGCGCACCTTCCTGCTCACCTGGCTGGCCGCCCGGGCCGGGGGCCACCGCTTGATCCTGCGGGTCGAGGACATCGACGGACCCCGGATCAAGGAGGGCGCCGCCGAAGAGGCGCTGGAGGACCTGGCCTGGCTGGGGATCGACTGGGACGGCGAGGTGCTGCTGCAGTCCACACGAGGGGCCGCGCACGAGGAGGCGCTGGAGCGGCTGCGCGCCTCGGGCCACGTCTACCCCTGCGTGTGCACCCGCAAGGAGATCGAGGAGGCGCGCTCGGCGCCGCACGAAGGCGAGTGGCCGTCCTATCCGGGCACCTGCCTGGCGCGCTTCTCCGGCGGAGAGGCGGCCGAGGCCGCCACGGGCCGCGCGCCCGCCTGGAGGTTCCGCGTCCCGCCCGCGTCCGAGGTGGCCTTCGACGACCTGTTCCGCGGCCAGGAGGTGCACCGCCCCGCTCAGGAGAGCGGCGACTTCGTGGTCGCCAAGAAGAGCGGCGAGGCGGCCTACCAGCTGGCGGTGGTGGTGGACGACGCCTTCGGCGGGGTCGACCTCGTGATCCGCGGCGACGACCTGGTGCCGTCCACGCCCCTGCAGATCCTGCTGTACGAGGCGCTCGGGCTGCCGAGCCCCCGCTTCTGCCACCTGCCCCTGGTCCGCGGCGCGGATGGGCGCCGGCTGGCCAAGCGGCACGGGCTGCTCGCGGCGTGGAGCGGGCTGGGCGAGCGGTCGCCGGTCGCCGCCGCCGACCTCGTGGAGCGGTTCGGCTGGAGCCGGGTCCCGGGGGAGGACGTGGTGTTCCAGGCGGAGGACGACGCCTGGCTCCTCAGCGGACGGGCGTGACCCTCAGCGGTCCGCCTGCCTCCACCTCGATCGCGAACCGATACGTCACCACGTTGCGCTGGTTGGT
>JAWLGW010000144.1:0-9816 GCA_041690735.1 Planctomycetota bacterium | reverse complement strand
AGGGCCGCGAACCCCAGCGCCGGCAGCGGCTCGCCCGGCAGGGTCAGGAGCACCAGCGGCCCCAGGCGCAGGGCCTGCACCTCGGTGGGCGTGTAGCCGTCGTCGAAGGGGCGGGGGCCGAACAGGCCGAACAGGTCGGCCAGGTGGTAGCGCCGGTTCTGGACCGGCATGGAGACCGTGCGGCGCGAGGCGCGCAGGGCGACCGCCGGGGGCAGGGGGCGGCCGTCTTCGAGGGCGCCGAGGGCCAGCCGGGCCAGGGCGCCGCCGATCCGGTCCACCTCCGCGAAGCTGTTCGCGTCCTCGTCGGTGGTCACCATGCCGCCCAGGGGGCCGTTGAGGAACACCCCCACGCTGCCGGGACGCGCCGCCTCGAGGTCGCGGTACAGGGCGGCGGGGTAGTCGGCCGACAGGATCAGGTTCTTGCTGCCCAGGGTCTCGGGGTGGCAGGCGTAGTGCACCAGCGTCGCCACCGGCGCCCCGTCGGGGCGGTCGAGGGCCAGGGCGGTGATCGTGCGGTCGATCTGCTCCGGATCGCGCTTGTTGCGGCTGATCCCCTCGGCGGGAGCCTGGGCGCTGCCCCACGTCGCCCGCGCCGGGCCGAGGGCGTCGAGGGCGGCGACCGCCGCCCGCACCACCCCGTCGATCACGCGGTCGACGTAGGCCTCGTCGAGGCCGCTCACGAAGGGGGGGAAGCCCCACAGGCCGATCGTGTCGGGGCCGGCGTGGGTGTGGGTCGCGGCGACCAGAACCGCCGCCGGGCGGACCCGCGCCCGCAGGCGCTGACGCACCTGCTCGACCTGGTAGCGGTGGAGCCCGATCAGGTCGACGCCCACGATCACCGCGGTCGCCTCGCCCCGGCGCAGAGCGATCGCCCGGGCCATGAGCGGGTCGCGGACCCCCTCGCTGTCCTTGAGGAACCCAAAGCCCGCCATCTCGACCGAGCCGCGCGGGGTGAGGTCGACCCGGGCGGCCCCCGCCTCCAGCGGGCCGGGCGGCGCGGCGACCAGGTCCGGCGGCGGCTCGCTCGCCTCGGGGAGGAGCACGTCGGGCGGGCTCAGCAAGGCGCAGCCCTGCAGCGCCAGGAGCAACGGGATCGCCGCCAGCGTGCGCACGGCTAACCGAGCGGGACCACGCGGAAGCCGCGCCCCTCGGCGACCACGCGCCCGAGCGGGGCCCGGGGGTCGTGATAGAAGACGTGGATCCACCCCTCCTCGACCGCCTGGGGGAGCAGGCGCTCCTTCGCCGCCCAGCAGTCGCGGGGGTACAGGTCGAGGGCCATGACGTACTGCGGCCGCAGGTGGGCGGCGGTCGGGATCAGGTCGCCCCAGAACACGACCGTCTCGTCCCCGGTCGCGATCCGCACCCGCTGGTGGGCGCGGGTGTGCCCGCCGGTGACCTCGAGGTGGACGCCCGCGAACGGCTCGGCGTCGCCGCGCAAGGCCTCCAGGCGGCCCTGGCTGCGCGGCAGCGCCAGGTCGTCGGCGCGGTAGCTGGCGCGGCACAGCGGGCAGTCCTCCGCCGCGTCCGTGAGCTCGTCCTGCTGCACCAGCACCCGGGCGCGGGGGAACCGCAGCGCGTCCTGGCCGCCCTCGCGCCGGACCAGCCCGCCGGCGTGGTCGAAGTGCAGGTGGGTCAGCACCACCGCGTCCACGTCCTCGGGGGTCAGGCCCAGCGCGGCGAGGCCGGCCTCGACGCCGGGCCCCGGCTGGATCGCGCACTGGTCGGTCATCTTCGCGCCGCGCCGCTCGGGAGCGATCCCGCAGTCGATCAGGACCGTCTCGCCGCCGGGGGTGCGCACCAGCAGCGGGCGCAGGGCGAGGTCGATCCGGTTGCGCTCGTCGGGGGGGCAGTCGCGCTCCCACAGCACCTTGGGCACCACCCGAAACAGGGCCCCGCCATCCAGGCGGAAGTGGCCGTCGTCGAGCAGGTCGAACCGGTAGCCGCCGGAGCTGAAGCTGTTGGGCGAGTGGACCTCGAGCATGTGGGGACTGTACCCCGCGACCGTGAAGGCAGGAAGGCGGCGAGCCCGCGGATGTCCCGAGGCGACTTGGCGCCGCCGCTGACGGCCCTGGCCTTCACGACGACCAGAGGCGAGAGAGCCGCGGCTCCCCGGGGCGACTTGACCGGCGAGCCGTCGACTCCCCACAATCGCCCCGTGACGCTCCCCCCGACTCCGGCCAGTGGCGACCCGCGCCCGCAGGCCGTCGCCGCCTACCGGCAGGCGCTCCACCTCGACCGCCGCTTCGCGCCCCACGCGCGCGTCGCCCTCCAGACCGTGAGCGAGCTGGGGCGCGGCGGCATGGGGGTGGTCCACAAGGTGATCGACCGACGCCTCGAGCGGCAGGCGGCCCTCAAGGTCCTGGGCGAGCAGGGGCGCGACGACCCTCGCACGCACCGCCTGTTCGAGCGCGAGGTGCGGATCACGGCCCGCCTCAACCACCCGGCGATCCCGCCGGTGTACGAGGCGGGCACCGACGCCGAGGGGCAGCCGTACCTGCTCATGCGCCTGATCGAGGGGCGCACCTTGGCCGACGCGATCCGCGCCCACCACGAGGGGGGAGGAGCGGCGCCGACGCGGAGCGACCTGCTGGAGGTGCTGCTCAAGGTCAGTGACGCCCTGGCGTACGCCCACAGCGAGGGGGTGATCCACCGCGACCTCAAGCCGGCCAACGTCATGGTGGGCCGCTTTGGGGACGTGCTGGTCATGGACTGGGGCCTCGCCCTCGACCCCGACGTGCCCGACGAGACCGAGGGGGCGACCGTCGGCACCCCCGGCTACATGTCCCCCGAGCAGGCGGGCGGAGACGCGGTCGACGCCCGCACCGACGTGTTCGCCCTGGGCGCCATGCTGGTGGAGGTCCTCACGGATCGGCCTCCGATCGAGGGGACCACCGCGATCAACAAGCTCAAGGCGACCCTGGAGGGGCAGGTGGTGCTGCCGCGCCAGCGACGGGGGGACGCGCCGCGTGAGCTCCACAGCCTGGCCGCCGCGGCCCTGGCGGCCGAGCCGGCGCGGCGGATGGAGACCGCCGCGGCCTTCGCCGCCAACCTGCGCGCCTTCCTGAGCGACCAGCCGATGCCGGTCCACCGTTATGGCGTGCAGGAGCGGGCCGCGCGCGCCGTGCGGCGCCGGCCGACCCTGGTGGCGGTGGCGCTCATGGGCAGCGTGCTGCTGTCCGGCGGCGGCCTGCTCGGGGTCCAGTTGGCGCGCAGCCGCGCGGCGCGCGCCGAGGCCGAGGTCGCCCGCGCGGTCGCCGAGCGCGAGCGGGCGGAGGAGCGAGAGGCCCGCCTGCAGGCGGACGCGCAGCGACGCGCCGCCGAGCAGGAGCGGGAGGTCGCGGACGCGAGTCGACGCGAGGCCGAGGCGGTGCGGGAGCGGGTGGCGGAGGCCCTCGACCTCCTGCGACGCGCGCGCCTCACGGCCCAACTCCGCAAGGACCGCGCGGGCGTTCGCGAGGCGGTCGCCGCCGCCGTGGCGATCGAGTCCGCGGGGTTCGTCCGCTGGGCTGCGGCCGAGCTCTACTACGCGGCCGGGCTGCTCGACGACGCCCGCGCGGTGCTGGAGGAGCAGGTGAGGGTTGCGCCGGAGGAGAGGCCCCCCTACCCGGAGCTGTTCTTCATTCACCGGCTGGAGGTGGAGGAGGCGGGCGAGGGGCTCCAGACCACCGAGGCGCTCAACCGGATCGTGCAGCTGGCGAAGGATCGCGGCGAGGACAACGAATACACGGCCCTGGTGAGGTCCGACAAGCACTGGGCGGCGGGGGAGACCGAGGTCGCGTTGCGGGTGCTCGGCGTCGCGCTGCGCCTCAATCCGGGCTTCGCCTTCGCCTACGTCAACCGGGCGGCGCGGCTGTACGAGCTGGAGCGCTTCCGCGAGGCGCGCGAGGACCTGCGCCGCGCCGTCGCGCTGGAGCCCACGTTCAGCGTGGCCCACAGCAACCTCGGCTACACCTGCTTGCAGCTGGAGCAGTACGAGGAGGCGCAGGTGAGCTTCGACGCGGCGCTGCGCCAGCGGCCGAGCTACCAGCTGGCGTTGATCGGTCGCGCTCAGGCTCGCCTCGCGCTCGCAGACTTCCGCGGCGCCTTCGCCGACGCGACCGCCGCCCTCGAGGTGCGGGAGGCGTATCGGGCGCGGCTGGCGGCGGCGCGGGCGCTGCTCAACCTCGGGCGTCCTCGGCAGGCGCTGTTGCACCTCGAGGCGGGAGCCGGGGGCGGCGCCCGCGACGCGCTGTTTCAGCTGGTGCTGTGCCGCGCGCGCCTCGTGCTCGGCGACTGGCGCGGCGCGCTCGAGGCCGGGCGGGAGGGAGAGCGCCTCGCGCCCTCGTGGGACAAGCTCCAACTCCTGCTGGGCACCGCCCTCTCCCGCCAGGGACGGGACGAGGAGGCGCTGCCGTACTTCGAGCGCGCCATCGCGGCAGGGGGCGAGCTGGCGTCGGCCTACGCAGAGCGAGGCACGGTGCGCGCTCGGCTGGGAGACGTCGCCGGAGGCCAGGAGGACCTGCTGCGGGCCGTGGAGGGCGACCCGGCGCAGTTCGAAGCCTGGAACAACCTGGCCAGGACCTACCTCCTGCTGGAGCGGCCGGCGGACGCCCTGGCTGCAGCCGAGCGGGCTTTGAGCCTCCGTCCCGGCTACGGAGCGGCCTTCCTGAGCCGCGCCATCGCGCGGGACCGGCTCGAGGACCCCCGGGGAGCGCTCGCCGATTACACGCGGGCGATCGAGCTGGAGCACGGCGGCGCCGATCCGTACCGCGCGCGGGCGAAGCTCAGGCAGCAGCTCGGTGATCAGGAGGGCGCGACGCTCGACTGCCGGCGCTTCCTGGAGCTGGCGCCCGATGACCCGCGCGCCGCCGAGGTCCGCGCCCGCCTGGCCGAGCTCGAGCCGCGCTGAGGCGACCGGCGGCGCGGCCCGCGTGCGGCCGCGTCACCGGATCGCCCAGTTAGCTGACCGAGGCCTCGAGCACCGAGTTGTGGCCGCCGTGGCCGTCGGGCTCGGAGCGCGGGTTGTCGGGGTCGGCGTTCCAGCTGTGCCCGTCCACCACGAACTTGTAGGTGTGTCGGCCGGCAGGGACCGTGACCGTGAGCTCGTACACGCCGTCTCCGTCGGCGTCCGCGAGCGGGTTCGCGTCCGCGTTCCAGCCGTTGAACGAGCCGGCCACCGTCACCCGCCGGCCCGGCGTTCCCCGGTACCGGAACGTGACCTGCAGCTGGCCGTCGCCCGCGCGGGTGACCTGCGGCCCTCCGGTCCCCGCGCCCGTCTGGGGTCCGTGCTGCGCGCCTCCGCCCGTCATGGGGCGCTTCATGACAGGCACCGTGGAGCGCTCCAGGAACAGCAGCGCCAGGCAGTGGCCGGCGAGGTCGCCGTCCCCCTGCCCCGAGGTGTCGTGGTGGAAGCGGCCGTCGCCCTGCTGGCGGCGCAGGATCGCCGCGGCGCCCTCGTCGTACCAGCTGCGCTGGCCGAAGGTGTTGAGCGCCAGCAGCGTGCCCGCCCGCTCGAGGGTGTACAGGTAGTAGAAGTACCAGTCGAGCTCGGCGCCGGGGTTCGCCTCCACCGAGAACCGGCTCGCCAGCCAGGCCGCGCCGTCGCGCAGCGCCCGATCGACCTGCGGGCCCAGCTTCTCGGCGTAGCCCTTGGAGTGCTCGAGCTCGCTCTTGCAGACCACCAGGATCGCCAGCGCGGCGGCGGTCATGCTGCCGCGCGGGGCGGCGCCGGGCTTGTACCCCCAGCCCCGCGCCTGCATGCGCACGTGGGTGCGGGTCTCGGGCCCCTCGTCCGCGTCGCGCACCCGGGTGCCCGAACCCGAGGCGGAGGAGCGCTTCTTCTTGCGCTTGGAGCGGCGGTCGTGCAGCCCCTGGATCGCCCGGTCGGCGGCGGGCACCGCGAAGGGGGCGACCTCGGGGCCCTGCTGCTCCTGCAGCTGGATCATGCTCAGGGCCGCGTCGAGGAACACCTGCGTGGGCACCTTGGCGCCCATGCGGGTAGCCGCCTTGAGGGCCAGGATCGCGAACTGGGCGTTCGACACGTCGGCGTCGCCGTAGAAGGGGTAGCGCCACATGCCCGACGGGTCCTGGTGCGCGGCCAGGAACTCCACCGCGCCCGCGAGCCAGCGGCGATCCCGGGGCGGAGCGATCTTCTTGAAGCGGCGGCGGATCTGGGTGTGCAGCGGCTCGTCGTCCTCGATCGACTTCTTCTCCTCGGGCATGTAGCGCGCCTCGAGGGCCAGGATCGCGGTCGAGACGCAGTACACGCGCTGCAGGGGCTGCTCGAGCAGCCAGGTGAAGCCGCGGTCGATCCGGGGGTCGTCGGGGGGCGTCCCGGCCTTGAGCAAGGTGAGCAGGGCCAGCGCCGTCTCGCCGGTGGCGTACCCCTCGTTCGACCAGTGGCAGCGCACCGTGCCCGTGGCGGCGTCGATTCGGCCCTCCAGGTAGCTCCGGCCGCGCTCGACCGCGGCGTTCACCTCGGCCTCGCTCGCGGCCGCGGCAGGGCGCGCGGCGAAGGTCAGCCCCACCAGCAGCGCAGCGGCGATCGCGTGGCGCATGACTCCTCCCATCTCCGGCTCTCCGGCGTCAGGAGAAGGGAGTCGCGGGCGCCAGGATCCGGACGCTCTCGCCTCAAGAGCCGCCAGCGCAAGGTCTTGACGCTCCGCCGCGGTAGACTGAGCCCATGGCCAGGCGACCGGGACGCGGGCTGCGGATCATCGCGGGGACCCACCGGGGGGCCCGCCTGGAGACTCCGCCGGGGAAGGTCCTGCGCCCCATGCGCGATCAGGTCCGCGGGGCCCTGTTCAACAGCCTGGCGGCGGCCGGCGCCTTGGAGGACGCGGCGGTGCTCGACCTGTTCGCCGGCTCGGGCTCTCTGGGCCTGGAGGCGATCTCGCGGGGCGCACGGCGGGCCGTGTGCGTGGACAAGAGCCCCGTCTCCCTCGGCTCCCTGCGGGCGAACGTCGCCAAGCTGGGCGAGGGCGCGCGCGTCACCGTGGTCCGCCACGACCTGGCCCGGGGCGTGGACGCCCTCGCCCGGCGCGGCCCCTTCGACCTGATCCTGGTCCACCCGCCCTTCGAGCTGCTGCGCCGCCCTCCCCGGGGGGACGAGCCGGACGTCACGCGGCTCCTCAACGCCCTGGCCACCCCGGGGCTGCTGGCGTCAGGGGGGAGGGTCGCGTTCGAGACCCCCAACCGGTGCTATCGCGAGCCGGAGCGCGAGCTGCCCCAGCTCGAGGTGCTGCTGCGGCGCGAATACGGCAGCACGGCGCTGTTCGTGGCCCGCGCCGGAGAACCGGGCGAGCCTACCGAGGGCGAGGGGGGAGCGGCTCCGAGTTGACCTCGCGCCGCACGGTCGTCTCCACGTCGAGCAGGTACGGGCGGCCGTCGGGGAAGCGCGCCCGGCACCGCGCCCGGAAGCGCGCCTCCTCCTGCCAGGAGGCGTCCCGGAGGGGCGCCGCGTCGGACCACCGATAGCGGCGCTCCGCCCGCCACCCCCCGCCCTCGTCGATCGCGGTGGCCAGGCCGGGCAGGGTGGCGAGCTGGAGCTCGAAGGCGAACCGGGCCACCCATCCCTCGGCCGCGCCCTCGGCGCGCTCCAGGACGCCGCGGGCGGTCGAACCAGCCGCCAGGCGCGCCGCCGCCGGCAACAGCACGGGCGCCATCTGCTCGGGCTCCAGGGTCCACTCCTCCCCTCGCCGCAGGGGCCGGCGCGGCAGCAGCCGCTCGAGGGCGGGGTAGAGGAGCTCGTCCGCCAGCCGGGTCAGGAACCGGCGGGCCGCGGCGGTGGGCAGCTCCCCCTCGCCCTCGACCTCCACCCGCGGCGGATCTCCGGCCTCCACCCGCACCGTCCGGCCTTCGAGGGAGCGGTCGGGGTCACCGTCTCCGGTCCGACGCCAGCGGGTGAAGCGCAGCTGGAAGGCGGACGCCTCGCCCCCCTCCACCCGCGTCACCTCGCGCTCGAGGTCGGCGTCGAGAGCGCGGCCCGGTTGCGCTGCCGGCGCGCCTCGCTCCACTGGACCCGCACTCGGTCGCCCACCCGCGCCGGGGGAGCGGCGGCTGGAGTGTAGAGCGCAGGCTCGCGCGGGCGCTCCTCGTCTCCGCGCGCCGCCGCCGTCGCGCCGGCGACGAGAACCAACACCAACAGCCGGCCCCAGGGGCCCACGCCGCGACGACGGGCGCCGCCAGCGTGGGGGGGACCGGCTGTGGGGGAGCCGCCAGCGGAGGCGAGCGGCGAGGAGAGGACGTCTAGCAGAGGACGACGATCTTCTGCAGGTCGTCGGCGACGCTGTCGACCGTGGTGTCCGCGGGGCCCGCGTCGAGCTGCAGCGAGGGCGGATCGATCTGGGTCATGCCGCCGCAGGCGAAGACGCCGGTGACGCCGGTGACGGAGACGGCAACGAGCAGGGCGGCGAACAGCTTCTTCATGGTGATCTCCTCGGGTGGGGTGGTCGACCCTACTGCAGGTCCTGTGCCAAGTCTCGGGAGAAGGACTTACAGGCGTCTCCGCCCCCGGTCGTAGCCAAACGGAATCACATCCCGCAGGAGCTGTGTCAGGATCGCTCGGTGGAGGGCGTCGCGCTTCGGGCGGATCTGGAGGCTGGCTGTTGTCGCCGCGCGAACCAAACGAAGACAGCCGGCCCCGCGGGGCCGGCTGCTCCTCCCTTCCCGGAACGTCCGTCTGCTTCCTAGCAGAGGACGACGATCTTCTGCAGGTCGTCGGCGACGCTGTCGACGGTGGTGTCCGCGGGGCCCGCGTCGAGCTGCAGCGAGGGCGGATCGATCTGGGTCATGCCGCCACAGGCGAAGACCCCGGTGACCCCGGTGACGCTAACGGCGACCAGCAGCGCGGCGAACAGCTTCTTCATGGTGAGCTCCCTTGTATTGCTCTTTGTTCGTTTGCTTGGAACGGTTGACCCTTTAGCAGCGTTCGTGCCGAAGTGATCATGGCGTTGAACTGTAAGGCGTTAGCGCCGCGAAGCGCCCTCCCGCGTCGTCGAATGGCGTCGACCTGGCGAGCGATCCTGTCGCACCTGCCCGCCCCGCAGGTGGTCGAGGACCGTGTTCATGAGGCGGGGCAGGTGGAGGACGATCCCGTAGTGGCCACAGTCGAGCCACTCGATCGCGGGCCGACCGATCTCCTCCCACAGGGCGACGGTCGACGCCTCGGGCACGATCTCGTCCCGGCGCGCGTTGACCATGAGGACGTCCGCCGGCGCGATCCGGCGGGCGAAGGTCACCGGATCGACGGGCCGGAGCAACGCCCGCAGGCGCTCGTCGTCGAGGTCGGCCGGCCGCTCGCGGCGGATCTCGGGCGGCGCCTCCTCGAGCAGGCGCATGAGGTCGCCGCCTCCCAGCAGCAGCGCCGTCCGCCCCAGCCGCGAGTCGACTCCCCGGGCCACGGCGGTGACGAAGGCCCCCAGGCTGACCCCCACCGCGCCCACCCGCTCCGGGTCGACCTCGGGCAGGGACCGCAGGACGTCGCCGGCGCGGATCACGTCCAGCACGGCCTGCTGGAAGGTGGTGAAGGCCTCCACCGGGGGCAGGCGCATGAAGCCCTGGCTGGTGTTCGGCTCCCGCCGCTCGCCGTAGTTGGGGAGGCTCACGAACAGGGTCGCCACGCCGTTGATCGCCAGGTAGCGCGCCAGGACCTTCTCGGCGTCGAACGAGCCGCCGAGGTGGTGGACGACCACGGCGCCAGGGACCGCCTCGCGGGCGCCGGTGGGGACGTACAGCGTGCCGTGGACGGTGCCCCACCGCTGCTGGCGGGGCGAGGGGAAGCTCACCTCGCGCGCCGCGTGGCGCCGCCCCGCCGTGGCCGGGCCGAGGGTGATCGCG
>JAWLGW010000143.1:0-9856 GCA_041690735.1 Planctomycetota bacterium | reverse complement strand
CTCCCCCTCCAGTGACTTGCCACCCGGGCCCGCCCTTGCTCACCGAGCTGCGAGCGAGGAGGGCGAGGCATGGAGCGGACGAAGGACCTGCTGAAGGCGATCGCGCTGGTCGCCCTGCTGGTGGGGTGCGACGGGGGCCGGACCGGCGCCCCCGAACCGTGGGGGGGCGCGCGCCGCCCCGCCGGGGTGGAGGCGACGCCCGAGCGGGCGGCGGGGGCCCCCGACGGCCCGCCCACCGCGGAGTCCCCTACCGCCAGCGCGGGCGCCCCGAGCGCGCCGGCCCTGGCGCCGCTGCCGCCGACCGCCCCCGCGCCGCTGTTCGCGACTCCCCTGCTGGGCGCCGCCGACCCCGACGGCCTCGAGGTGCAGGTCGACCCCACCGCCGACCTGGTCGTGGTGTGGGACCAGGACGCGGACCTCCCGGGGCTGCCGCTGCAGCGCGCCCGCACCGCGGGCTTCACCGGCGAGGGCCTGTTCGGCGAGGGCTGGCGGGCCGAGTGCGACGCCCGCCTGTTCGGTGGGCTCCCCGGCGGCGCGCTCGGCCTGGTGCGACCGGACGGGCTGACGATCTTCGTCCCCGCTGCCCAGCGCCCCGAGCCGGGCCTGTACGTCTCGCTCCTCGGCGAGGTCGAGTGGCTCGTGGCCAGCGACGCCGGCTACGAGGTCGAGGACCCTGCCGGTCGCCGGTGGACGTTCGACCGCGCCGGGCTGCTGCAGGAGGTCGCCCCCGGCTTCCGGGTGGAGCGTGCTGCGGGTCGTGTGCGCCTCATCGGCGCCACGGCGACCGTCACCCTGACCCTCGACGCCGCCGGTCGCGCGGCGGCGGCGGTCGGTGAGGGCGTCCGCCTGGCCTACCGCTACGACCGCGAGGGTCGCCTCGCCGAGGTGCGGGGCTCGCGCCAGCGAGCCTACCGCTACGACGCCGAGGGCCGCCTCGTCAGCGCCGCCGACGGCCTGGGCGAGCGGCTCGGCCTGCGCTACGACGCCGCCGGGCGCCTGACCCACCTCGACGACGGCGACGCGAGCGGCGCCCTCACCTACGGCGGTGAGGGCCTCGCCCGCGAGGTCACGGTCGCGACCGCGCAGGGCCGGTGGAGTTACCGCGCTCTCTCGGACGGGTGGGCGATCGCTGGCCCCGGGGGCGTGGAGCGGGTGACGATCGACGCCCGCGGCCGGGTGCTCGCCCGCCAGCAGCCGGGGCGCGCCCCCACGGCGGCGACCTTCGACGCGCTGGGGCGCGTTCAGCCCACGGTCACCCTGCCCGACGGGACCCCGGCCCAGGTCGAGCGGGACGACGCAGGGCGGATCGTGGCCCTCCAGGCCGAGGGCCTGCGCCACAGCTTCGCCTACGACGACCAGGGGCGCCTGCTCGCCACCACCGACCCCGAGGGGACGACCACCACCTTCGGCTACGACGCCGCCGGGCAGGTCGTGCGGCGGAGCGGTCCGGCTGGCGCCGTCCGCGCCGAACGGGACGCGGAGGGGCGCCCCCTCCGGGTCACCACGCCCGCCGGCGTGGTGTGGTCGTTCACCTGGGAGCGCGACCGCCTGGTCGCCGCCGACGGGCCCAGGGGTCCGGTCGCCTACACCGGGGGCGACGACGGCGAGCGGACCGGCCGCCGCGACGCCACCGGCCGCAGCTGGACCTACCTGCTGGGCGAGGGCGGCCAGCCGAGCGAGGTCGTGACGCAGGGCGGCGCCGCCCGCTTCCGCTACGACGCCGCGGGCCGCCTCACCGGCGCCGCCACCCGGGCGGGCGAGGCGGTGGCGCTGCGCTACGACGCGACGGGGCGCGTGGTCGAGCAGCGCTTGTCGGGCGGCGACCTCGCGATCCGGATCGCGCACCGCTACGACGGCGACACCGAGGAGCGCACCACCCCCTTCGGCGACGTGGTCGAGACCCGGCAGGCGGGGCGCGTGGTGCGCCTCGACACCGAGGCCGGCGCCTTCCGCTTCGCCTACGACGCCTCCGGGCGCAGGGTCGCCACCGCCTTCCCCAACGGCGCCGTGGCCCGCGCCGATCACGACCGGCTGGGCCAGGTGACCGACCTGGTGGTCACGAGCGACGAGCGTCCGGTCCTCGCGCTGGGCGTCGCCTACGGTCCTGACCACCGGCCGATCGCGATCGAGCGGGACGGGCGCCTGACCCGCTACGCCTACGACGCCGCCGGCCGCCTCGCCGCCGCGCAGGGGCCGTTCGTCGCCGAGGCCTTCGCCTACGACGGCGACGGCAACCGGCTCCGCGACGAGCAGGACGGCCGGGTGCGCGAGGGGCGCCTCGACGAGCGCGGCCGGCTGATCGCCCGCGGCGAGCAGCGCCTGGAGTATGACGCCGGCGGGCGGCTGGTGCGCTGGAGCGAGGGCCAGGAGGAGATCGCCCGCTACGCCTACGACGCCGCCGGACGCCTGGCCGCGGTGCGCCGGGGCGGCGTCACGGTCCGCTACACCTACGACCCCCTCGGTCGGGTCGCCACCCGTTCGCTCGACGGCGTCACCACCCGCTACGTGTACGACGCCGACCGCCTGCTGGCCGAGGTGGGCCCGGCGGGGCGGGAGCGGGTGTACGTCTACGGCCCCGCCGGCGACGAGCCCCTCGCCTACCGCGAGGGGGAGGAGTGGACCTTCCTCCACGCCGATCCCGTCGGCACCGTCCTCGCCTACAGCGACGCCGCCGGGCGCCGAGTCGACCGGGTCGCCTTCACCCCCTTCGGCGCGGTGGCCCGCGGCCCCGAGGACGAGCGACCGCTGTTCTACGCCGGACGGCGGGTCGATCTCGCGGCGGGCCTGGTCGACCTGCGGGCCCGGTTCTACGTGCCCGAGCTGGGCCGGTTCTTGACCCCCGACCCCGCCGGTCTGGTGGGCGGGATCAACGCCTACGCCTACGCCGACAACCGCCCCCTGGAGGCGACCGACCCCACCGGCCTGTTCCCGAGCTGGGAGGAGGTCAAGCAGCGGGCGATCGCCAAGGCGGCGGCGCTGGTGCCTCACGCGGCGGTGCTGGCGCAGCGCGCCGAGCGGGCGCTGAAGCCGGCCCTCACCAAGGCCCGGGAGGCGCAGCGCTACGTGGCCCTGGGCATGGACGTGGCCGAGCAGTACGAGCGGGCAGCGGTGGTGGCGCTGGCGCAGCAGGGGGCGATCGATCCTCAGCGCCGCACTCTGGGGACCAAGGCGTTCTTCGTCGCCCGCGACGCCGCCATGGGGGGCTTCGCGCTGCTCAAGGAGGCGGTCGAGCACCCCCTGGCCGGCGGTGAGGTGCGGCAGGCGGCGGCGGACGGCTACTCCGAGACCGCCGTGACGATGTGGCGAGCGGCCGAGGGCTGGCACCAGGCCAAGCAGGACTACTACGCCCGGATCGCCGACGACCTGGACGCCGCCGGGCACTCCCCCGCCAGCATGGCCCGGCACGTCGCCGCCGCCGGGCTCCTCGACCTGGCGGGGGGGACCAAGGGCTACAGCGCCACGACGGGCGTCGACGTCGGGGAGCTGCTGGAGAAGGACACCTACCGCGAGCTCGACGGCCTCGAGCGCGCCGGCCTGGCGGGCGAGGCCTTCCTCGACGCGACCGGCGCGGCGGTCCTCGTCGGGCGCGCCACCAGCGGCGCCCGGCGGGTCGCGCGGCACGGGCTCTTGCGCGAGGTGGGGATCACCACACCCGGGCGCGTGCGAGCGGGCGTGCGCGCCGCGCGGCTGGCAGAGGAGGCACCGGCAGGACGCGCCGCCATGCGCGCCGGCGGCGAGGTCGCGCAGGGGGTCCGTGAGGCGGGCCGCGCCGGTCGTCGCGCGGCCGACGCGCCCCCGCCTGCCCAAGCGACCCTGGCGGTCCAGGACGCCCGCGGGATCGCCGGTGCGCTGCGCGGCGACGAGGCCGGCCGTGTGCGCACGGTGGCGCGCCCGCGAGCGCCGGACGCGGAGGTCGGGGCCCTCCGCCGAAACGACGTCGATGCGGCGACGGGCGGGGTCTCCTTCGGAAGGAAGCCTTCGCAAGCGTCAACCGTTCGCCGCCTCGACGGTGACGGAGTTCTCGGCGCCAGCTTCGGAGCACCGGCCAAGCCCAAGTCGCGGACTGTGCTGGGGAAGCCGGGGGAGCGGCAGCCGTGGCCGAATGTCGGCGACCAGGAGCTGCGGCGGGTCAACCAACTGCCCTCGAGCTCCAGTCGGCCCGTGGCGGAGGTGCGCCGCAAGAACTGCGCGCGCTGCGCGATCGCGACCGACGCGCTGCTGGCGGGCCGGCCGGCGCGAGCCCTCCCGATGCGGCGCCTGCCGAACGGCGACGTGAAGGGCACCAGCATCGACGAGCTCACTCGCGCCCTGGGGGCGCGAGCCAAGGACTGGCGGCGAGTGGACAGCCGGAGTCGCCTGCTCCGAGAGCTGCGAGAGCTGAAGGATGGACGTGCCATCATCGTCGGCTGGCGCTCTGAAGAGCTACCGGCTCACGCATTCAACGTGGTGGTCCGCAACGGGCAGCTCCGCTTCTACGACGGGCAGGCCGGAAAGCAGTTGGGGCTGTTCGAGGCGAAACTGCCTGGATACGAGTCTTTCTCGGTGCTGCGCACCGACACCCTGCCGATCTTCAAGTGAGGCGGAGGAGAACCCATGATCAGCCAGGACCAAGCGCGCCAGATCGTCTCCGACCTCCTCGCGACGTGGGAGCCGAGGCCCGGCTCCACGGGCTACGGCATCAGCAAGCCCGCAGAGGAGCGACCCGACTTGTACGTGTTCGGTTACGCCGCTCATGAGGCGATCGCCGGCGACAGGGACTACGTCCTGATCGGCGGCTGCAACATCATCGCCGTAGAGAAGCGCACGGGGCGGCTCCTCCACGTCGAAATGGCCGACTACGAGGCGCGCGAGGACGGGCTCCGCCGCTGGGAGGTGGCGCGAGGCTATCGACCCCCGCTGCTGTCCGCCGAGGAGGTGCGCAGGCGAGCGCGCGTGTTTCGCCCACAGCTGTCCCGGCCGCCACTCGTCCTTCCCCGGCTGGCCGCCTTCTGGATCAACGAGTTCCCTGGACAGGTCCGGGTCGTGGACCGCCTCCTGGGGACCGTGCACCACTTGCCCGCGCCCGAGATGCCCTTCGGCCTCGCCGTGGCGGCCTTCGCCGAGGAGCAGGGGCTCGAACCGATCAGCCCCGCCGACGCGGAGGCGCCGATCGACGCCGCCGAGGCGCGGCGGCGGGCCCGGCGCCTCCTGCGCCACCTCGACCCCCAGGGGGAGGACGGCTTGACGCTCGCCGAAGTCGTCGAGGAGCGGCGGCACCTGTTCCTGTTCCCCACCGCCGCCCTCGGCGCCCCCCGCTCCTCGCGCTGGCCCTACCGCGTCGCGGTCGTGCGCGCGACCGGCGAGGTGTTCGTCGTGCCCTCCAGCGACCTGGAAGGCGCCCTGCGCGCCGCCACCTCGCGCCGCGGACTGCCCCCCGAGCGCGTGACACGTGACGAGGCGGTGGAGGCGGTGCGCCGGTGGGTCGCGCAGTACGTGCTCCCGACCGCTGACGCCCGGCGCGGCGTCCGGATCGCGCTGGAGGGGCCGTTCGAGCGCCCGGCCCTGTGGGGGGTCCGGGTGCGTCTCTCCCTGCCCGACCTCGGCCCGGCGGCGCCGGTCGACCTGGTGGTGGACGCCACCACGGGCGAGGTGCACCGCCTCGAGGAGGACGGGCTCGAGCTCCCGGACGCCCTCGCCTGGTGGGAGGTCGAGCACGACCTGCGCCAGGGCTCCCCGGCGCCGGGGGCCGACTCCGTCGCCCAGGCCCGGGGCCGCATTCAGGCCCGGGTGCACTTGGGGGAGCCGGCCCAGCGGGTCGAGGACCGCCCCGGCCTGTGGCTGGTGCACGGCCCCGATGGCGTGCTCGCCATCGACAAGCTCACGGAGGAGGCCAAGCCGCTGTGCGAACGCCCCTGGCTGGAGGGCGCCGCCCGCGACCTCGAGCAGGAGCGCGGGCACGCGTCCCCGCCCATGGGGCGCGACGAGGCGGCGGGCCTGGCCCGCGCGGCGCTGGGCTTCGAGGGCGAGGACGCCGCCCTCCTGCTGGAGGCCACCGACCGCGGCCGTCTGTGGGTGGTCTCCCTGGCCGCCTTCGCCAGCGCAGACGACGACCCGCCCCGCTGGCGCCGGCTGCCGCCGATCGCGGTCGTCAAGGAGACCTGCGGCGCCTACCCCCTGGCCGGCGAGGGGCCCGAGGCGGTGCTGGCCTTCGAACGCGAGCGCGGCTGGCGGTGAGTCGCTGCGGACCCGACCCTGGGTCGGGTCCCCTGCCCGCTGAGGCGCCGCCCCCTTACAGGTGCCGCTGCGCCAGCAGGATCCCGAACACGATCGCCGCTGCGGCCAGCGTGAGGCCCAGCAGGAGCGCCAGGACCTTCCAGCCGCTCCAGGGGGCGGTGCCCTTGGCCGCGCCGGTCTGACCGTTCACGAGGTAGCGGTGGGTCTGGTCGCGGTAGCGGTAGGCGACGATCCACACCGGGAGCAGCACCGGCACGGCGCGCAGGTCGGTGACCAGGACGTTCACCTTGAGGTTCCGGGAGCGCGTGCCCGGGACCTCACCCGCGGCGGCCACCTCCTCGGCCGCCTCCAGCGCGTCGGCGCCGAGCGAGCGGGCGCGGCGGCGGGTGACGCCGAAGGCCTCGGCGGGGCGGCCGTCGAGGACGTCGGGCGCGTAGGGGACGCCGCGGCCGAGGTCCCAGGGGTCGATCGCGCGCACCTCGGCGAGGGTCAGCGCGCCCGAGGCGGGGACCAGCACGCCGCGGTAGCTCGCCTCGCGCTCGCCGAAGTAGGGGGACCAGGCGGCCCGGCCCCGGCGGACGTTGGCGTCGGCGGCCCAGTAGGTGTGGCAGCGTCCGCTGAAGGACCAGAACGGCAGATAGACCCCGCGCATCTCGGTCACCTCGGACTCCCGCGACAGGTCCGAGGGGCGGAACCACCCCTCGCCGAGCCAGGTCCGGAAGGCGCGCGAGGCGTCCGCCTGCGTCACCTCGAACGGCACCACCCGGTCCGGGGTGGTGATCCGCACCGTGCGGGGACGCGGGCGGAGGCGGGCCTCGCCGCAGAAGGCGCAGCGCAGGCCGCCGACCTCCACGTCCCAGGTGAGGCAGGCGCCGCAGCCCTCGCAGTCGAACCGGTGCACCTCGAGGGTGTCGCGCCGGGCGGCGGGCGCGGCGTCCTGCCCGCCCGCGTCGCGGACCGGCGCCTCGTGTCCGCAGTTGGGGCAGAACAGGTCGTCGGCCACCAGCTCCCCGGCGCACTTACCGCACCTCAGCGTGGGCGCGGGGGGCGGCGGGGCGCTCACAGCTTGCCTCCCGCCAGCAGCGCCCCCGCGATCAACCCGCCCACCACCGCCGCCACCACCAGGATCGCGACCGCGATCCGCCAGCCGCTCATGGGCCGGCTGCCGGTGTGCTTGCCGGTGGCCCCGTTCAGCACGAACCGGTGGACCTCGTCCTCATAGGCGTAGGCCACGATCCAGAACGGGAGCAGCACCAGGTCCTCGGACACCTGCGAGTAGCTCGTCTGCCACTCCAGGCCCCGGTAGGTGTCGCCGGGCAAGAAGGCGGCGATCCGGCGTCCCTCCGCCTCGAGCGCCCGCTGCTGGCTCACCTCGAGCGCCTGCTCGCGCGGCAACGAGACCTGCTCGGCCAGCCAGCCCGCCAGGAACTCGGGCCGGTAGCGCTGCATGGCCGCCAGGTCGAACGGACCCACGGCGTCGGCCTCGGCCTGAGGCAGGCCCCTGGAGGCGGTCACCAGGTCGTGGAAGTGCCAGGCGTGGTGGCGACCCGACAGGGGGTGCCACTCGGTGTGGCGCACGGTCCGGGTGCGGGTGCGGGTCTTCCCCTGGGCGTCGGTGTACGTCTCGACCTTGGTCTCGTACCAGTACTCCCCGATCGAGGCCGACCAGCGGCTGTGGGCCCGCTGCGAGAAGGTCCAGAACGGCACGTACACCCCCCGCACCGCCTCGGTGCGCGCCTTGGCGCGCAGGTCGCCGGGGGTGAACAGGCCGCCCCCCAGCCACTCTCGGAAGGTCGCGGTCGCCTGCTCCTGCTGGACCGTGAACGGCACCACGAACTCGGGCTCCACCCGGGGCCGGTCCTGCGTCGGCAGCTCCACCACGTAGGTCGAGTCGCAGAACGGACAGGTGATCGAGCTCAGGCCCGGGCGGCAGGCAACCTGGGCGCCGCACGAGCGGCAGTCGAACCCGGCGGTGGGGAGGTCCTCCGCCGCCTGGCCGGCCTCGTCGGCGAGCCGCGCGCCGCAGGCCGGGCAATGGGCCGCCCCGGCCTCGGCGGGCTCGCCGCAGGCCTCGCACCGCTGGGCGGCGTTGGCGTACCACACGGGGGCGGGCTCGGTGGCGCTCATGGCGCCCGACCCTAAACCAGGGTGGCGCGCGGGGAAACGGCGGTATCCTCGGGGACCGTGACGGAGCGCCACGAGGGGATCTACCTGCTGTTGCTGCGGGACGCCGCCGCCGCCGTCGGCCGCAGCCGCTCGGTGGCCGAGGCCCTCGACGCCGTGGTGCGCTTGATCGCCCAGCGCCTCGACTTCGACGTGTGCTCGATCTATCTGCGCGGCGCCGAGGGAGACCTGCTCCTGGAGGCCAGCCACGGGCTGCGGCCCGAGGCGGTGGGGCACGTGCGGCTGCGGCCGGACGAGGGCCTGACTGGGCGCGTGTTCAGCGCCGAGCGCGGCCTGTTCACCTCGCGCGCTCAGGAGCACCCCGGCTTCAAGTTCCTCCCCGAGACCGGCGAGGAGCGGTTCCGCTCCTTCGGCGGGGTGCCCCTGCTCCGCGGCGGCGACTGCATTGGGGTGCTGACGGTCCAGACCGCCGAGGAGTACGTGTTCCCCGCCAACGAGGTGGTCGCCCTCGAGACCCTGGCGGGTCAGGTGGTGGGCGTGATCGGCGCCGCTCGCCGCCTCGCCGGCGGCCGCGCCGCCGACGTCGAGCGCACCGCCAGCGGCCGGCTCCCCCGGCGCCGCCCCGGCGGCGCCCGGGTGACCCTGGCCGGCCTGGGCACGTCGGCCGGGATCGGCCACGGCCCCGCCTTGCTGGTGGGGCGCGACCCCACCGAAGGCCTGCCCGCCGCCCGGCCCTTCGCCGGCGCCGAGCAGGAGCGGGCGCGGTTCGGCGCCGCCCGCGACGACGCCGTGGCCCAGCTGGCGGCCGAGAGCGAGCGGGTGGCGGCCGAGCGGGGCTCGGTGCCGGCCGCGATCCTGCGCGTCCACCTCGAGCTGCTCCAGGACCCGGCGATCGAGGCGCAGATCGAGGAGCGGATCGGCGCGGGGGCCCCCGCCGAGCGCGCGGTCCACGACGCCCTCGAGGCCTGCGCCGCCCAGCTCGAGGCGCTCGCGGACCCCCACCTGCGGGAGCTCCGCCACGACCTCGACGACGTGCGGGCGCACCTGCTGCGCGCCCTGGCGGCCGAGCAGGAGCGCGCCCTCCCGGCGCCCGCGACGGGCGGGGTGGTGGTGGCCGCCACCCTCACGCCGGCGCAGGTGGCGCTCCTCGACCCCCAGCAGGTGGCGGCGATCGTGACGGCGCACGGCAGCCACACCAGCCACGCCGCCATCGTGGCGCGCTCCCTGGGGATCCCCGCCGTCACCGCGGTGATCGACGTGCTCGAGCACGTCGCTCCCGGCGACCGGGTGCTGGTCGACGGCGACAACGGCTACGTGTTCGTCGAGCCGTCGCCGGCGGTGCAGGCGGAGTACGACCGCCGCCAGGCCTCCGCGCGCGCCCTGCAGCAGCGGATCGCCGACGAGCTGGCGGCGCGGGTGGCGGCGGGGCCGCTCATTCCGGGGGCCGCCCTGCTCGCCAACGCAGGGCTGCCCGGCGAGCTCGACGCGGCCCGCGCGGCGGCGGCCGACGGGATCGGCC
>JAWLGW010000142.1:0-9871 GCA_041690735.1 Planctomycetota bacterium | reverse complement strand
CGCTGCTGCGCTCGAGGTGAGCGTCCACCTCCAGCGTGGCCTCGAGGTCGAACGAGCGGGGGCTGAGGTCGCCGTCGATCGCCTGCTGGGTCTCGACCCGATCACCCCCCGGCAGGCGGAACATGCCCTCGATCAGGGACTGGCGCACGTGGGCCGCGAAGATCCCCGCGTCGCTGTCGCTGCCGAACGGGATCAGCGTGTCGTCCCCCGGGTGGTGGAGCGGGTCGGTGACCACCAGCAGGGCCACCGCCCCGTGCGCCCTGGCGTTGGCGGCCTTGGCGGCGAAGGTCGCGTGGCGGCCGAGCCCCTCCTCCTCGCGCGGCTGGTGGCGCAGGACCACCACCGCCTTGCCCGTGACGTCGAGCCCGGCGTAGTCGTCGTAGCCGCGGTCGGAGTCGGTCACGCCGTAGCCCGCGAACACCAGCGGGATCGCGCCACGTCGCAGGGAGGCCGAGAAGCCGAAGGGGCGCCAGTCCCGGGCGACCGCGAAGCTCCGCTCCCAGCGGCCGAAGCGGATCGCCAGGGCCGCGCCGTCCTCGAGCTGGGCACGCCCCACCACGCCGAAGGACTGGAAGAAGCCGCCGTCTTCGCCGGCGGGCTGGAGGCCGTAGGCCGCGAAGCGCTCCGCCAGGTAGTCGCCGGCCAGGCGCTCGCCGGCCGTGCCCGTGCCCCGTCCTTCGAGCGCCTCGGAGGCGAGGTAGCCCACGTGCTCGAGGATCTCGTTGGGGGTCACCGACGCCGTCGACTCGGCGGCGCGGGCGGCGGGGGACGGGAGGGCGGCGAGCAGCAGCAGCGGCAAGAGGGCGCGGGGCATGAGGGGTCCTCGGTCTGGAGCGATCGGTTGGGAGCGTTGCTACGCGCGGGGGCGGGCGGGGTTGGTCCTGGTTGTGTCACGAACCGCGCCCGATCCCCTGGTCACGGGCGCGCTGGACCGATACCCTCGTTAACAACGTTAATGCATGGGAGGTGAGCCGTCGTGCCTGGAGACGACGAGCGGCACGACGAGCGCCGCGACATGGACCTGAGCGCCCAGCTCACCGTGCGGGTGGCGCCGGGCGAGGTGGAGCGCCTGGAGCGGCTGTCGGGGTTGATCTCGAAGTCGATCGTGGTGCGCCTGGCCCTGCGGCTGGGTCTCGACGCCCTGGAGCGGGACCCCTCGCTGATCGCCAAGCTGGCCAAGGCCCCGCGGCTGGGCCGACCGCCCGGCGCCCGCAACGCCGCCCGCTAGCGCCGCGGGCGCCGTCCGCCCTGGCGCGTCCTCCGGCCGGGTGCAACAGTGTCGGCGGGAGGTGCCGTTGTGCGATGGGCGTCGGCGGTCTCGTCCGCCGCGGACCTGGACGACGCGATCGAGGAGGCGTGCGAGGCGATCCGCAGGGACCTCGACGGCGCCCGCCCGGACCTGGCGCTGGCCTTCGTGGCGGGTCACGCCCCCGCTGAGGTGGAGCTGCCGGCGCGCCTCACCGAGCGCCTCGCGCCGGGCCTGATCCTGGGCTGCTCGGCCGTGGGGGTGATCGGCGCCGGGCGCGAGGTGGAGCAGCAGCCCAGCCTGTCGCTCACCGCCGCCACCCTACCGGGCGCCGCGCTGTCCCCGTTCCACCTCGAGGACGGCGAGCTGCCCAGCCCCGACGCCAGCCCGGGGGCGTGGCACGACGCCCTGGGCCTCCCCCGGGAGGCGGCCTCGCCTCACTTCCTGCTCCTCGCCGACCCCGCCACCAGCGACCCCACGGCGCTCCTCTCCGGGCTCGACTACGCCTTCCCGGGGGGAACCAAGCTCGGCGGGCTGGCTTCGGGGGGAGAGCGCAGCGCGCTGTTCCTGGGGTCGGAGGCCCGCGCCTCGGGGACCGTGGGCCTGGCAGTCCAGGGGGTCGCCGTCGACCCGATCGTGGCGCAGGGGTGCCGGCCGATCGGCGAGCCGTTCGTGGTGACCAAGTGCCACCGCAACCTGCTGCTGGAGCTCGACCGGCGCAAGCCGACCGAGGTCCTGGCCGAGGTGTACGCCGGGCTCGGGCCCGAGGACCGGGCGCTCCTCCACCACTCGCTCCACCTCGGCATCGCGGCCACCGGCTTGTGGGGGGAGGACGAGGTGCCCCCGTACCTGATCCGCAACGTGCTGGGCGCGGACCCCAACCACGGGATGCTGGCGATCGGGGCCCTGCTGCGACCGGGGCAGACGGTGCGGTTCCACCTCCGCGACGCGCACACCGCGGACGAGGACCTGGCGCGGCTCCTCGACCGCTACCGCGCCAGCGCGCCGGGGAGCGCGCCGGCCGGCGCGCTGCTGTTCGCGTGCGCGGGGCGCGGCGAGCACCTGTTCAAGGCGCCCGACCACGACGTGGGCGCCTTCCAGGAGCGGGTGCCGGTGCCGGTGGGCGGCTTCTTCTGCGCCGGCGAGATCGGCCCGGTGGGCGGGGAGACCTGCGTCATGGGATACACCAGCGCCTTCGGAGTGTTCCGCCCCAGCGCCTGAGCGAGATCGGTCGCTCGCGCCTCCGCCTTTGCACGCTCTGCAGTTACAGCTCATGAACCGCTGCCTGGCACGCAGGTGAGCCCGCTCGGACACAGAGGCCTCCCCCGACCCCAAGGATCGGGCCACTCCCCCCGGAGGCACGCAGCGTGCGTTGCGCTCCCACCGGGAGGCCGGGGAGATGCAGGTCAGCTTCGAGAAGCGCGAGCTCAACGCCAAGGTGGTTCTGTGGGGACCGCCCGGGGGCGGCAAGTCGTCGATCCTCGCCGCGCTGCGCCGGTCGCTCCCCTGCCCCTCCGAGGAGCGTCCGGCCCTCACCGCCGTCGCCAGTGAGGCGGACCCCGAGCGCCGCTTCGAGCACCTGCGCCTCGACCTCGGCACGATCGACGGCTTTCGCACCCGGGTCCACTTCTACGTCGTGCCGGCGGTCGCGCCCGGCGACCCGCTGGTGAGCTCGGTGATCCGCAACGCGGACGGCGTCCTGTTCGTGAGCGACGCCAGCGCGGCCGCGCGCAAGGAGGCGCGCCGCGCGCTGGCCGCCCTGGACGCCGAGCTGCGGCTGGCGGGCCTCCCCCTCGACCTGCCGCGCGTGCTCCAGTGGACGGGCTGCGAGGCGACGGACGCGCTGCCGCGGACCGAGCTGGAGCGGACGCTCAACCAGGGCGGCGCCCCCAGCTTCACGGCGGATCTGTGCACGGGCGCCGGCATGGTCACCGCCTGCAAGGAGGTCATCCGCCTGGTGCTGGAAGGCTTCGCCCGGGACTACGGCTTCGCCGCCCACAGGCGCGCGCCGCGCCCGCAGCGCCCCCGGCCCGGCGCCCGCACCTCGAGCGCGCGCCTGGCCCGCCTCGAGGCCGAGGCCCCCGCCGAGCCCACGCCCCGCCAGTCGGGCTTCGCGGTGACGGGCGTGAAGAAGAAGGGGCTGACCCGCCGCCTGCTGCGCGGCCTGCTGGGCTAGAGGGTGGACTTCGGTGTCAGCCCGCCGGCTCCGGAAAGCACGAGGGCGAGCGAGGTCTCCCTCGCTCGCCCTCAAGTGTCAGTCGCGTGACGTCCGACCGGTTCGCCTTCTCGAAGCACCGGGTCGGGAGGTCGCTGGCCCGCTCGCGTCGCCGCGCGCTGGCCGGGCTCTCCTAGGGTCGTCCACACCTTCAGGGTCTTGTGTGCAGCCGAGCTGCGACCTTCGTGACGTTGGTCGCGGCGCCCGGACCGTGTCGTGGTCCGTTGCGTTTCTCGAGCTACCGGTCCCCCCCGCGGTGAAGCGGAGGCTCATTCCCTCCTGGCGAGATCCCTTTCAGAGTCCGTCACGTCCTCCCGGCCGTCCGACCCGTCGGTCGGACCTGCTCCCCCAAGGTTCTCCGGCCCTTCAACGGTGTCCCCCGAGCTAGCCCCGTGAAGAGGCGGGGTGTCACGTCCGCCTCGGTTCCGCTCTCAGGTTTTCTCAACCTCTCAGCGGTTTCCTAGCAAGCTCGAGCTTCGCGGCCTTGTTTCGTGCCGCAACCGTTCCTGGGCTTCCTCTCCTTCAGAGCGTTCCCCTCGGACGGAATCGCGCACCCCTCTCGGGGCCGCTGGCTCCCTTGTGGTCATCCACCGTCGTGCGGAGGCGCACCCGCCTGGGTCTTGTCACGCGCCGTTTCCCCGACATCCGCGCGCGATCGCGCGGCAGCCTGGTTCCCCGACCCGCTAGGAGCTCCCTTTCGACGCGCCGAAGCGCGCCTCCCGGTCGCTCTGGACCCCGACGAGCGAAGCCGCCTCGTTCCGCCGGCTTCACCCACTTCGAAGCTTTGTTCCTCCGCCGAGTCCGTTCGCGACGACCCGAGTTGCCTCGAAGCCGCCGGCCGCTGCTCTCCTGGAGTTCCTCTCCTCTGAAGCCTTCTCCGCCCACACCTGGGACCCGCGACCCGCCCGCAGCGGCTGCTGTGGGCGCCGCCGTGCCGCCACCTCTCGGCGGCGGCGGCGCGCGACGCGAGGGACCTCGCAGCCCCTCGGTCAGGTGGACCACCGAACGCAACCGAAGCACGCTCGGGAATCCGTCGACGGCTTCCGGCCCCCTTCGGGACCGGCCCGGACCGCCTCTCGGCGGCCGTCCTCCTCCCATGGCCTTGGACAGCGAGCGCACCCGCAGCCCTGACCTTCGGAGTCTCTCAGTGCGTGGGAGGCGGCATCTCCTCCGCAGAGGCGCCTGCTCCTGTGAAGTCTCTCGCCTCCTCGTCAGCCTCGTGGTTTCGAGGACCTGGCCGGCCCTGGCTCATGAGTTCACCGGGAAGATCCGACGCCCGTCTCCGGTCGCCTCGTCCCCCCTTCGAGCCTGCCCGACCCCCTCCTCGCAAGGAGGACCACGTCGCTGCCGTTTCGGCTGCCGGCTCGGAACCGCTCCGCGCCTGACGGGAGGAAGAATACGCCTGAGCCCCCCCGGTCGCAAGCCGGCTCCCCGTGTGGCCTCGGGCCCGCCTCGGTGGAGAGTCGCGGCGCGTTCTCGAACGCGCGCCGCTACTCGTGACCCCGCCGCGGTGGGTGGTGTGGAGAGCGTGGGAGGAGCTGCTCCGGTCGCGGTCGACAACTTTCTTCCGGATTTTCATTGGACGACTTCGCGCCGCTGCGACGGAGGCGCGGTCGCGCGCTCGACGGCCGGGTCGCCGGATCACCAACAGCTTGCCGGTGCTGTACTTGGAGGCGTCGGGTCGCGCGCCAGCGCCTCGGTCGGCGCCTGAGTGCCTAGAGCGCCTAGCTGCTCCGCAGCGCGGGCGCCCGGTCGAGCGCGGCACCGGCTTGCCCCTGCGGGAGTTACCGCGCGCGCCTATCATGCCGTCTCTACCGGGAGGCCTCCATGAACGGCATCACCGTGAACCTGCTCGACGGCGCCGCCACCGGTCACCTCGCCAGCCCGCCCGGGGTGGTGGTGATCCAGGAGTGGTGGGGTCTGGTCCCGCACATTCGCGACGTGTGCGCTCGGTTCGCCCAGCAGGGCTACGTCGCTCTGGCGCCGGACCTGTACCACGGCAAGAGCACCCTCGAGGCCGAGGAGGCGCAGCACCTCATGGAGGGCCTCGACTGGGACCGGGCGGTGCAGGAGATCACCGGCGCCGTCACGGCGCTGCGCGAGCGCGGCTGCCCCAAGGTGGGCGTGGTGGGCTTCTGCATGGGGGGCGCCCTGTCTGTGCTCGCCGCCGCGCACGCCGGCGTGGATGCGGCGGTCGCCTTCTACGGCTTCCCCCCCGACCGCTCGCAGGTGGACCGCCCCTGCCCGCCCACCCAGATCTTCTTCGGCGAGGACGAGGGCTTCTTCTCGGTCCCCGACGCGCAGGCCTGGGCGCAGGAGCAGGCGGCCCAGGGCAAGGACAGCCAGGTGACCGTGTACCCCGGCGCAGGCCACGCCTTCTTCAACGACGACCGCCCCGAGGCCTACCACGAGGCCTCGGCCAAGGACGCCTGGCAGCGCACCCTCGATCACTTCGCCCGTCACCTGCGCTGAGGGCGCTCAGGGAGCGGCGACGCCGGCGCGCTCCAGCGCGCCCCGCACGTCCTGCCAGGACGGACCGACCGCCAGGACGGCCAGGCTGACCCGGGCTTGCGCGGGATCGGTCAGGCACACCGCGCCTGCCTGCACCTTGCCGTGTGCGGTGCGGAGGGGCAGGGCCGCGGCGAGCCGCGCCGCCAGGGCGGCGAAGGACGAGGCGCCGGCGGAGCGCAGGTCGGCGGCGCCGAGCAGCAGGAACAGCGCCGCGCTCCCCGGGGTCAGCCGCCCCTCCGCCGCCACGGCCACCCGCCCCATGGTGAGGCGGGGGTTGATCTCCACCAGCGGGTGGACCGCCAGTGTCTCGCCGCGCCGGAACAGGAGGGCGTCGATCCCCACCGGGCCGCGGTAGCCGCGATCGGCGAGGGCGGCGCGCGCCTGCTCTGCGACGGCCCGCAAGGTGGCGAGGCCGCCCTCCGCGTGGAGGAGGCGCTCGCCGGCGGGGTCGAGGTGCAGGCGCCGGCCGAGCAGGTGCCCTCGGTATTGGCCGCGCCGATCGCAGAAGGCGCGTCGCACCCGCGCTCGGGTCTGAGCGCCGCCTACGTCGAGGAGCAGCGAGAGGTCGGCCACTCGCTCCAGCCACGGCGCCGCCACCACCGCCCCCTGGCGGCGGAGCGTCGTCTCCAGCCACCGGGCGAGGGCGGGGTCGTCGCGAGCGGGCAGGGGCACGCGCCGCTGCCCGCGGCCGCTCGTGCCCCAGGGCGCCTTGAGCACGGCCCACCCCCAGCCTTCGTTCGCCAGGCGGTCGAGGGCCGCGGCGGCCTCGGCGGGGGCGCGGCACACGGCGGAGCGCACCGCGGCGACGTCGACGCCCCGCGGCGGGTCGCGGAGCGCGTCTGCCAGGACCTGGGCGGCGAACGTCTTCGACGCCACCTCTCGCACGACCTCGAGGCCGCCCGGGTGCTCGAGCGGCCAGCCCGAGCGCCGCGCCCGCTCGGCGAGCGGCGCCAGCAACGCTGCGGTGCGCGGGCTCCAGCCCCAGGGCTGCAGCCCCCCCAGCACCTCCTCCGACACCGCCCGGGCGACGTCCCCCGGCAGGGGAGCCGGGCCGACCGCCCGCACCTCGGCGCGGGCCAGCCCCAGCCGCCGCAGCGTCGCCAAGTGCTCCGCGCCCGGGACGGCTGGCACCAGCGCCAGGTCGTCCTGCTCGGCGACGACGGCCAGCAGCGGCGCCAGGTCGCGAGCCAGGTCCTGCTCGATCGCTGGCCCCGGGCCCTCCCGTCGCTCGGCCAGCTCCGCCTCGCACCCCGGGTTGAACAGGAACACCCGGGGCGGCCGGCCGCGCGAGGCGGCGAACGCCTCCACCTGCGCGATCAGCTGCGGCGAGAGCCCCGCCGCCTCGCGCGGCGCGCGCGCGAAGGGCTCGCCCTTGGCCCGGGCGGGGGTGAAGGGGGCCGGCAACCAGCGCCGGTAGGCGTCCCACTCCGACTCGTCCGCCTCCTTCCAGCGGGCCAGCCACCGCGCTCCGTGCGCCACGTGGCCGATCTCGTCGGCGAGCACGCGCTCGAGCACCGCCGCGGTGTCGGCGTCGCCGATCGCCGCGAAGGAGCGCCGCGCGGCGAGGGCGTGGTCGAGGTTCGCCTGCTCGAGGGTCAGGCTCATGGCCGCCACGTAGGCCCGCGGCGAGGGCACCTCGCGCAGGTGGGTCCAGAAGAAGGCGCTGAGGGGGAAGTCGCCCAGGGCGGAGCCGGCGGCCTGCAGCCGGGCCAGGTACAGGCGCAGGTGCTCCTGCTCCTCGAGGAGGGTGTGGGCCACGCCGCGGCGAAAGGCGGGCGGCGCGTCGGGGAACCGCAGCAGGGTCAGCGCCATGAGCTCCATGGCGAGGAGCTCGTGGTTGGCGAGGGCGTGCAGGACCCGCGGCCCCTGGGCGGGGTCGCGCTCCAGCGCCCGCAGGCTGGGCACGGGCGGCGTGCCCTCGGCGGCGAGGGACAAGCCGGTGGGGCGCCCCGGCGCCGCCGGGACCGCGTCCAGCGGGGCGCCGGGCGCGTCGTCCGTCAGCGGCCCCTCGGGGCGCGCCAGCTTGGTGGCGAGGTCGGCGCTCAGCAGGACGGCCTGCGCCAGGTCGCGGATCTCCACGCCCGGTACGGTACCTCAGCGGGCGCACCTGCGATCAGTCGAGCGCGAGGGCCACCGCCAGGGCCGCCGCCTCCAGCGGGAACAGCGCCACGTCGAGGATCACCGCCACCGGCAGCGTGACGGCGTACAGGACCTTGCGCCATCCCGAGACCGGCTCGCGGGGCGGCGCGAAGCTGCCGATCGGGAGCCACCGCTCGCCGTCGCGCAGCTCCACCAGGACGTCGACCGCCTCGTCGGGCGCGGTGAGGCTCCCGGGAAACAGCCGGCAGCAGAAGCCCGGCGCGGGGGCAAACCGCACCTCCGGGCTGGCAGCCGCCGCCGCGCTCGGCCACTCGGGCGCCGTAAACCTCTGGAGGGTGTGGAGCCCCGACCCGTCGACCGCCTCCACGCGCACCGCGAGCTCGAGGGGCCCCTCCCCGCCGGAGCGGGCGGTCGGCTCCCAGAAGGCGGCGAACGGCCGCTCGCGCGGCTCGACCAGGTGGTCCGCCAGGCCGGTGAACATGCAGCCCGGCAGGAGCGAGAGGGACAGGGACAGGAGGAGGAGCTGGGTGGCGCGCATGCCCTCCCGGACCGGCGGCGACGGGCGGCGATTCGATCCGATCTGGGCAGCGATCCGGAGCGCCGTCACTCCTCCGCGGGGCGGTCGCGCCCCTGGCGGTACTTGAGGCGCGCCCTCTCCTCCCAGGTGCGCGCCGCCTCCTCGTCCTGCGCGACGCCCCGACCGGCACGAAGGAGCCGCGCCACGCCGCTCATGGCCCGGTAGTCTCCCTCCTCCGCCGCCTGGAGATACCACCGGTACGCCGCGGCGGGATCCTCCTGCTCCCACAGCTCGCCGAGGTGGAGCATGGCGGCCCGCTCCCCCGCCTCCGCGGCGCGGGTGTACCACTCGCGCGCCTCGAGGGGCTCGGGAGGCGGATCGCCGTCGGGGCCGCCATCGAGCAGGACCTGGGCCAGGAGGCGCATGCCGCGGGGGTTCCCCTTCTCGGCCCCCTTGCGCAGCATGTCGACCGCCTCCTGGTAGCGGCCGAGCTTGCGGAAGTTGTCGCCGAGGTTCACCTCGACGGTGCCCGGGCGGTTGGCTTCCGCTTGCTGGGCGAAGTACTCGGCGGCGGCGAACAGCAGCTCGGCGGGCTTCTTCTCCGTCGGCGACCGCTCGGCCTTCGTCGGCTCGCCATCGGCCTGCGGTCCTGCCGGCGGAGCGTCGTCCGAGGTCGACGCGGGAGGGGTCGGCGCGGCCTCCTCGGTCGTGGCGCTCGCGGGTGGGCGCGAGGTGAGCTCGTCGCCCGCGGCGGACGGCTCGGTCGCAGGGAGGCTCGCGGTCGGGGACGGCTCCGCCGGAGGCGCGAGCGCCACGCCCACCATGACCCCGATCGCCAGGAGCGGGACCGCGAGCAGCGCCGCGCGGCGCAGCCGCCCCGTCGTCGAGGCCGCCGTCACGGCCTCCCCCCGCAGGGCGCGGTCGAGGTCCGCCGCTAACGCCTCGCCGTCCGGGTAGCGGTCGGCGGGCGCGGCCGCCAGGGCCTTGAGGCACACCGCCTCCAGCGCCGGCGGGATCGACCGATCGACCTGCCGCGGCGGCGTCGGGTCCGCCTCGGCCACACGGGCGGCCAGCTCGAACAGGCTGGCGCCGTCGAAGGGGAGGGCGCCGGTGAGGGCCTGGTACAGCACCACCCCCAGGGCCCACACGTCGCTGTGGGGGCCGACGGGGTGCGAGCCGCCCTTGTGCCCCGCCAGCTGCTCGGGCGCCATGGTGTGGGGCGTGCCCAGGAAGGCCCCGGTCTGCGTGAGGCGCTCCACGTCTGCGGCCAGGGCCAGCCCGA
>JAWLGW010000141.1:0-9967 GCA_041690735.1 Planctomycetota bacterium | reverse complement strand
GGTCCACACCGGCAGCACCTCCTCCCGGAAGGTGCGCTCCTCGTCGGGGCGGGCCGCCGAGAGGCCGCCGCGCAGGTCGGCCTTGGCGGCGGCGTAGGCGGCGGCGGGGTGGGCGGCCCGCTCGGCCAGGCGCTCGCGCGCCAGGGCGCCGGCGGCCTCGGCGTCGTCCGCCAGCTCGTCCAGGAGGCCCCACCGCAGGGCCGCCTCCGGGTCGTGCAGGCCCGCCTGCAGCACCGCCCGCTCCAGGCCGGGCACGGTGTGGCGCAGCATGCGCAGCAGCCGGGGCGGGAAGCGCAGGCCCAGCGCCACCTCGTTGAGGCCGATCCGGACCCGCGGGCCCTTCACCCCCACCCGCCAGTCGCAGCACAGGGCGAGGACGCACCCGCCCGCGATCGCGTGGCCGTTCACCAGGGCGACCGTCGGCCCGGGGTAGTCGAACAGCGCGGCCGACAGGTCGCCCAGGAGGTGCAGGAACCGCTCCATGCCCGCGGCGTCGAGCTCCACCAGCTCCTTGAGGTTCAGCCCCGCCGAGAAGGCGCCGCCGCCGCCGGTGAGCAGCACCGGCGCGCCGCCCGCCTCCTCGAGCTGCGTCCGCAGCGAGCTCATGAGCGCGCTGCCGAGGGCGTTCTTGCCGGGTCCTTCGATCGTGATCTCGCGGATCGGGAGCTCGCGCACGGGGCACCTCCGGGGTGACCCGCATGATCCACGGCCGCGCCCGTTATGCCAGGAGAGGCCGCCCAGGGAGAGGCGGGCGAGGAGGAGACGGGGCGCGCTACTCCAACCCGCCGAGCATGAGCTGCACCATGCGGGCGATCGCCTGCACGGCCTCGGAGGGGTCGGCGAGGGCCCGCTCCAGCAGGCGGTCGGTCGCGTCGCCGTACCGCTCGGGCGGCAGCGCCCCCAGGGCCTTGAGGGCCTCCAGGCGCACCGCCTCCTCGGGGTGCCCCAGGGCCTCCTCGATCGCCGCCACCACGTCCGCCTCGCCGTCGAGCTCGGCCAGGGTGTAGGCGACCCGCAGGCGGACCACCGGGCTGGCGTCCTCGGCGGCGCCCTGCAGCAGCGCCATGGCGTCGGGGTCCTGGTCGGCGACGAAGCCGAGGCCGCTGACCGCGGCGGCGCGGGTGGAGGGCTCGGGGTCGGCGAGCAGCGCCCGCAGGGCGTCGAGGCCCTCGCCCGCCTCGCCCGCCCCGTGCAGCGCCAGGGCGGCGTGCACCCGCACCAGCGGGACCGGGTCCGACAGCGCGCTCCGCAGGGCGGGGCGCAGGTCGGGGCAGGCCTCGTGCTCGACCAGGGCCCCCAGCTGCTCGATCGCGTCGGCCCGCTCGCCGCCGTCCTCGGAGGCGAGCTGCGCCGTGAGCTGCTCGGCGGTGAGCCGGACCGCCTCCGCGTGGTCCGCCGCCCCCTCCGCCTCCTTGCCCTGCGCCTGCCGCGCCACAGCGCGTTTGGCGAGCGCGCCCACGTGCTCGGCGTCGAGCTCGAGGGCCCGGGTGCAGTCCTCCTCGGCGGCCGCCGACTCGCCCAGCTGCAGGCGCGCCTCGGCCCGCGCCACGTACACGTTGGCGGAGGGCTCCTCCTCCAGGCCGCGGGTCAGGTCGTCCAGCGCCTCGGCGAACTGCTCGGTCGCCACCCGCGCCAGGCCGCGGGTGACGTACACGTCCACGTCCGTCTCGCCGAGCTCCAGCGCGCGGTCACAGGCCGCGATGCACGCCTCGGGCTCGTCCGCGTGCCGCAGGGCCAAAGCCAGGTTGAGCTGGATCGAGGCGTCCTCGGGGTCGAGCTCTGCCGCCTGCTCGAGGTCGTCCAGCGCGGCCTCGACGTCGCCCAGGCCGAGCTGCGCCAGCCCGCGCCCCGAGTAGGCGTCCGCCCGCTCGGGGTCGAGCTCGATCGAGCGGGTGCAGGCCTCGACCGTCCCCGCCAAGTCGCCCGACATGTAGCGCTCGCTGGCGAGCTCCACGTAGGCCTGTGCGTCCATGAGCTCCTCCCCCGCCGGCTGCTGGGCCGAGAGGTTCGCCGCGGGGAGACGCCGGCGCAAGGGCCCCCTCACCCGCTGGGCGCCGACCGGCCGCTCGCCCGGTGGCGCGCCTGGGCCGCTCGCGCGTCCCGGGGGAGGTCGAGCGCGAAGGTGGTGCCCTCCACGGGCCCGCTGCGGAGGGTGACCTCGCCGCCGTGGGCCGCGGCGAGCCCGCGAGCCAGCACCAACCCCACGCCGAGGCCGGCCGCGCCCAGCGCTCCGGGCGCCAGGGCGCCGGTCTGCCCCGTCACCTGGGCCGATCGTCCTGACAGCACCGCCGCTTGCTGTTCAGGGGGAATCGGCGCCCCCTCGTTGTGCACCTCGATCCGCACCCGCTCTCCGCTCGTCGTCAGCCGCAGGGTGACGACAGTGTCCCACGCGCCGTAGCGGAAGGCGTTGTCGACCAGCGCCCGCAGCAGCCGGCGCAGCGCGTCGCGGCTCCACCACCCGGGCACCTCGGGCGGGGCCTCGACCCGGCACCGCTCCCGCCACCGCTCCGACTCGAGGTCCCCCACCAGCTCCCGCAGGTAGACCGCGAGGTCGAACGGCTCGAGCTGCAGCGTGATCGGACGCCCGGAGAGGATCCGATTCACGTCGACCAGGTTCAGGGCGATCGTGTCGAGCTGGCGCAGGCTGCGCCGGGCGGCGTCGACCGCGCGGGCGCGGGCGACGGGGTCCGAGGAGCGGTCGAGGAGCTGCAGGCACAGGCTGGCGGCGCTGATCGGCGTGCGCAGCTCGTGGCACAGCAGCCGCAAGAAGCCCTGGTGAAGGGCCCGCTCCTCCTCCAGCGCCGCCACCCGGGCCCGGGCAGCGGCCGCGGCGCGGGTCGCGCTCTCCGCCTCCAGCTGCGCCAGCGTCGCCCGGACCCGCTCCCGCTCGGCCGGTCCCAAGGGGCGCTCCAGCTCCTCCAGCACCTCGCTCACAGCGTCCCCCAGGGCCCGCAGCGCCCCGGCGACGTCGGCCGGCTCGGGGTAGGCCTGGGCGAGCAGGGCCAGCAGCGCCTCGGGGGCGGTCGCCTCCCCCCCGCCCCCGATCGCGGCCGCGAGGTGGAGGACGAGCTCCTCGCCCAGCCGGTGGGGCGCTCGCTCGTGCCCGGCGAGGCGGCGCCACCGCGCCACGACCTGGGAGCCGGCTTGGGTCAGCGCCCGGTGCGTGGCGGCGCGGCGAAGCAGGTGGACGGAGTCGTTCATGGAGCAGCTCGCGAACGGCGACTGGGGACGAGTGCTCACCGCAAACGGAGCGCCAAGGATCGACGCGACCCGGCCGCCGGCTCAGGGCCGGCGCGCCTCCTCCACCCCCCGGGGCCGGCGGAACTGTTTGGGGCGGATTCCGCGCTTCTTCAGCAGCCGGTACAGCGTCCCCTGGGGGAGCTGGGCCTCCTCGGCCGCGGCGACGACGTCCCCCCCGTGGGTCCGCAGCAGGTCGCTGAAGTACTCCCGCTCGAAGGCCTCCACCCGCCGCTCGCGCAGCTCGAAGTACCCGGCCGCGCCGCCGTCCTCGTGCGGGCGGTAGGTCGACTGCTCCACCACCTCGTCCGGCAGGGTCTCCACCCCGATCGTCCCGCCCCGGGCCATGGCGACGCCGCGCCGGCACACGTTCATGAGCTCGCGCACGTTCCCCGGCCAGCGGTAGTGCTCGAGCACCTCCAGCGCCTCGCCGGTGAACCCGGTGACGACCTTGTTCATCTCCTGGGCGACCCGGGACACGAAGTGGGCCGCCAGCGGCCGCAGGTCCTCGCTCCGCTCGCGCAGCGGCGGCAGGCGGACGGTGACCACGTTGAGGCGGTAGTACAGGTCGTCGCGAAAGGCGCCCTCCGCCACCGCCGCCCGCAGGTCCCGGGCGGTGGCGGCGATCAGGCGCACGTCGATCGGGATCTCCTGCCGGCCGCCCACCCGGCGGATCGTCCGCTCCTGCACCGCGCGCAGCAGCTTCGCCTGCAGGGTGCTCGGCAGCTCGCCCACCTCGTCGAGGAAGAACGCCCCGCCGTGGGCGTACTCCAGCAGCCCTATGCTGCGGGCGGTCGCGCCGGTGAAGGCCCCCCGCTCGTGGCCGAACAGCTCGCTCTCCAGCAGGTTCTCGGGGATCGCCCCGCAGTTGACCGGGACGAACCGCTCCGTGCGACGGGCGCTGCGCTGGTGGAGGGCCCGGGCCACCAGCTCCTTGCCGGTGCCGGTCTCCCCCTGCAGCAGCACGTCCACGTCGGTCGGCGCCACCTGCTCGATCGTGGCGAACACCTTTCGCATCGCCGCCGAGCGGCCGATCATCTCCCCGAACCGGTAGGTCCCCTCCAGCTCCCGGCTGAGGAGGGAGTGCTCGGCCCGCAGCCGGCGCTCGACCAGCAGGCGGTCGACGGTCGCCTCCAGCTCCTCCAGCGACACCGGCTTGGTCAGGTAGTCGACGGCGCCCAGCTTGAGCGCCTCGACGGCCGTCTCCACCGAGGGGTGCCCGGTGATCATGAGGACCGGCAGGTCGGGGTCGCGCTCCCGCACGCGACGCAGGAGGCCCATTCCTCCCAGCCGCGGCATCTGGAGGTCGCACAGCAAGAGGTCGAAGGAGCCCTCCGCCAGGCGTCGGTCGGCCTGCTCGGCGTCGGTCTCGCTCTCGACCTCCAGCTCGCCCGGGCGGCCCAGCGCCTCCGCGTACAGGGTCGAGGTCGTCGGGTCGTCGTCGACCACCAGCACCCGCAGCACCCGCACCTCCCGCTCCCTCTCGAATCCGCGAAATCCGCCCGGCCGGTCTCCCTGATCTGCGAGGAACCGCCAGGACCCGTGGGGCAACCCCGTCCCAGCGCTGTCCCCGCCGAGCTGGCGCGGCGCGCGGCCCGGACCGACCCAGGGCGGTGCAAACCACCGGCCGCCCCCCCCGAGGCCGCCCTCGGACGCCGTGAGAACGGGGAGCCGCTGCCGATTCCTGACCCCACCGCGGACACGAGCTGGCGGGACGGCCGCGCCAAGGGAGGCGCGGCGCCGCGTCATGTGCGTCGCGCGCCCGCCCTGGCAAGGCACGTGCTCCTGGGGTCGCGCGACAGCAGAACGCAGCGGCCGCCGCGCGCCGCTCCAGCCCGAACGAGCCCCCCATGCACCTCGATGCCTTCCTCCCCACCGTCGTCGGCGTCGCCATGGTGGTCCTGGTGGTGGGGATCGTCCTCCGCCTCCTCCGGCAGCCCCACGTGGTGGCCTACCTGCTGGCCGGCGTGCTGGTGGGGCCCTTCGGCCTGGGCCTGGTGTCCGAGGGCGAGACGCTGGCGCAGCCGGGCTCGAGGTGTCGCCGCCCAAGCTGGTCGCCAGCTGGCGGGTGGCCCTGTGGGGCTCGATCCTGCAGGTGGGCGCCAGCGTGGGCCTGGTCGCTCTGCTGGGCGGCGTCCTCGGCCGACCGCTGCCGGAGTGCGTCCTGCTCGGGTTCGTGGTCAGCCTCAGCAGCACCGCGGTGGTGGCCAAGCTCCTCCACGAGGGCGGCGAGCTCGGCTCACGCGCCGGCCGCCACGTGCTGGCGATCCTGCTGGCGCAGGACGTCGCGATCATCCCCATGCTGGTGGGGGTCCAGCTGCTCGCGGGCGGCGAGGTGCCGACCCAGCAGCTCGTCCTGCAGGTGGGCGGCAGCGCCGCCTTCCTGGCCGTGCTCGCCTGGGCCCTCACCCGCCGGCAGCTGCGCCTCCCCCTGGGCCACCTGCTGCGCAAGGACCCCGAGCTGCAGGTGTTCGCGGCCCTGATCCTGTGCTTCGGCCTGGCGCTGGTCTCGGCCCTGGTCGGCCTGTCCGCGGCGCTGGGCGCCTTCCTGGCGGGGGTGATCCTCTCCTCGGCCCGCGAGACCGACTGGGTCCGCCAGCGGCTCGACTCGTTCCACGTGGTGTTCCTGGGGCTGTTCTTCGTGTCGATCGGCATGCTGATCGACCTGTCGTTCCTCGCCCACAACCTCCCCAGGGTGGCCCTGCTGGTGGCGGCGATCCTGGTGACCAACACCTTCATCAACGCCGGGATCCTGCGCCTGCTGGGCGACTCGCGCCGCTCCAGCCTGTACGCCGGCGCCCTGCTGGCGCAGGTCGGCGAGCTCAGCTTCCTGCTGGTCACCGCCGGCTACGGCGGCGGCCTGATCGGCGAGAGCGGCTACCAGACGGCGCTGGCGACGATCGCCCTCAGCCTGCTGCTGAGCCCGGCCTGGATCGCCCTGTTCCGCCGCCTGACCAACGCCGGTCAGGAGGAGGAGGCGAGCGAGCCCGCGCCGGCGGCCGCGATCGGGCGACCGCTCGTCCCGGCGCTCGCCCCACTGCTCGCCCCAGGCCTCGCCCGGGACGAGGAAGCCGGCGCGTCCCAGGCGACCGCCGTCGCGCCGCCTCCCTCCGCGCGCCCGATCCGTGTCGCGCCCTGGACCGCCCTCGCGCCCCGCCGGCGCGCGAGGGGGCGCGGCCTGGCCGTGCCCCGTCCGGCGGTGCGCCGGGTGAGGCGCCGCCGGGCTCAGGGCGGGGACACCCCCGCGGCAGCCGCCCCCGTCGGGACCGCGCACCAGGTCGAGGCGCGGGCCCCGCCCGCCGCCGGGACGTCCCGGTCCCCCGACCGCTCCCCTGGCCGTTCGTAAACCGACCGCCGCACCACCCGCTGACGGGCGGCAGCGGGAGCGGCACTCCCCTTGCGCCCGACCCCTCGTCAAGGAGGCGAGCCATGTCCGATCAACACCTGCGCGTCTATCTCGAGGACCACCTGGCCGCCAACGCCGGCGCCATCGCGCTGGCGCGGCGCTGCCGCCGGAGCAACGACGAGGAGCCGCTCTCTACGGTCCTCGACAACACGATCGCCGAGCTGGAGCAGGCCCACAGCACCATGCGCCGGGCCCTGAGGTCGGTCGGCGGCAGCGAGAGCTGGATCAAGACCGGCGTCGCCCGCGCAGCCGAGCTGGTCGGGCGCTTCAAGCCCAACAACGCCCTGCTGTCCTATTCGGACCTGAGCCGGATCTACGAGCTCGAGACCCTGATCGTGACGCTCGAGCTGCAGCGGATGGTGTGGCGCACCCTGGCCTGGGCCAAGATCCGCGACGCGCGCCTCAACGAGTACGACTTCGAGGCCCTGGCCGAGCGCGCGGAGCAGCAGCGCGAGGCCGTGGCGATCCAGCGCGAGCAGGCGATCGAGCCGGCCTTCGAGACGGTGACCGGCGGGTAGCGGGCCTGCTGCGCGAGCGCCGTCGACGTGTCACGCTCTGTGAGCGAGCGGGTCACGCTCACCCGGAGGCGCGGTGGACACGGGGGACCTCGAGCAGCTGGCGGCGACGCGGCGGCCCAAGCCGCTGCTGAACCGGCAGAACCTGCTCCGCTCGCTGCTGCGGGTCGGCCTGCTCGGGAGCGTGTCGGCGGCAGTGGGGGCGATCGTCGAGGGCGTCGTCAACGCCCTCGCCTGCGCGCCGTTCGGCCTGGTGGTGCTGGCGCCGTTCTGGCTGGAGGTGTGGGCGGAGCGGCGCTGCCGCGACGGGATCAGCCTCCGCGCCGACGCCGCGACGGCTGCCACCCTGTTCGTGAGCGGCCTGGTCGCGGTCCCGGTGGCCCTGTTGCAGGGGTTCTATGTGGGCGCGGTGTGGGCGAAGGGTTCGCCGGCCGCGGCGGCCGCGGCCGTCTACGAACACCTGGTGTCGAGCCCCGACGCGGTCCTCGCCCTGATCGCGGCCTCGGTCCTGCCTGCGGGCGCCCTGGCCGCGGCGGGGCTGCGCCGGGTGCGCCGCTATCGCCCCCGGGGGCAGCGCTTCAGCCGCAGGGCGCTGGGCTTCGCCGCCGGCGCGTTCGCGCTGATGGCGGCCCTGCACCTGCCGGCCGCCCTGATCCTGGTCCTCCTCACCCTGTCGCTCGTCGCCATGTCGTTGCTCTTGCTGTGGGTCTACGCCGCCGCCGACAAGCTCGAGCTTGAGGCTCGCCTGTGGCTGGAGCGTCGCGCCGACCCGCGCTACGAGTAGCCGAGCTCGCGCGCCGCCCGCAGCAGGCCCATGACGCTCATGGCGTCGGTGATCTCGCCGCGCTCCACCCGCCGCAGGGCCTCCGCGAAGGGCACCTGCTGCACCGCCAGCTCCTCGGTGCCGTCGGGGTCGGGCGGCACCTGCCGAAGGCGCCGGGCGACGAACAGGTAGCCCACCTCGGAGCTGAAGCAGTTGCTGAGGTGCAGCTCGCCGCCCAGGGGCGCCCACTCGCCGGCCACCAGGCCCGCCTCCTCGCGCAGCTCCCGCTGGGCCGCCGCCAGCGGGGTCTCGCCGGGGTCGGCCCCGCCCTCCACGATCTCCCAGGAGTAGCGCCCCAGCGGGTAGCGGAACTGCCCCACCAGGGTCACCCGCCCCTGGTCGTCGAGGGCGACCACCCCGGTCGCGACGCGCAAAGGGTCGACGACGCCGTAGATCCCGGCCCGGCCGTCGGGGCGGATCACCTGGTCCTCGCGCACCCGGATCCAGGCGTTCTCGTACACCACCCGGCTGGACAGGGTCCGCCAGGGGCTGCGCTGCGGTTCGCGCCCGGCCTCGCTCATGGAGGCCCAGGATAGCCGCCGATCAGGCACCTCGCCGCTCGTGCTCCCGCTGGGTCCGCCGGTGGTTCTGGATCGACAGGCTGCGCCGCCGGTGCAGGTACAGGTTCAGCAGCCGCTGCGTGTCCTGGTCGAGGCCGTGCAGCTCCACGCCGACCTGGAAGGTGCGCGGGTCGACCTCGAGCAGGAACCGCACCTCGCCCTCCCCCTCGAGCACGTGCTCGCCCCGCGCCATGCTGAGGGCGACGCGGGTCCCCCGCGCCAGCGGCCGGTGGAGCTCGATCCGCGCGCCGCTCGGCGACAGGTCGAGGGTGCGCCCCATGATCAGCTCGGTCCCGCCGCCTCGCGCGAAGGCGACCACGTTCACCAGCGCCGTGGCCCACACCCGCTGCTCGCGGCGGCGCTCGGGCAAGACGATCGGTTCGGGCACGGCGTCCTCCTCGTCGAACCCGAGGGCGGGGCGCAAGCGGCGGACCGCCGACCCCGCTGGCCGCGCCCGGAGGGAGTTGCGGGAGCCACCCGCCAGGTGAGCGCCGCCGACTCGACGGCGGTGGCCGCGGTCACACTCAGGTGACCCGCTCATGTCCCGGCGTCGCCGCGGCCGGCCCGGCGGCCGAACTCCTTTGGCGACGTCCCTGGACAAGGGCACGACCGATGCGGGGCTCGGGCCATGCGCGAGGCGTCGGGGCACGTGTCGGCGATCCAGGGGGCAGTGGTGGAGGTGCGCTTCCCCGCCGCGAGCGGTCCCGGCGTCTCCATCCCCTCCCTGGGGGAGCTCCTCGAGGTGGAGGGGGACCCGCCCCTGGCGGTGGAGGTCATGCTGCACGCGGCCCCGGACCGGCTGCGGGCCCTGGCCCTGGGCGAGACGGTAGGCCTGCCGCTGGGCGCCGCCGTCCGGGCCACCGGCGGGCCGCTGCGGTTCCCCGTGGGCCCGCAGCTGCGCGGGCGGGTCCTCGACCTGCTGGGGCGCCCCCTCGACGGCGGCCCCGCCTTCGACGAGCCGCGCTGGCCGGTGCTGCGCCCCTCGCCGGCCCTCACGGCGCGTCGGCCCGCCCAGACCGTGTTTCAGACCGGCCTCAAGGTGCTCGACCTGCTGGCGCCGCTGCCGCGCGGCGGCAACACGGGGCTGTTCGGCGGCGCGGGCGTCGGCAAGACCGTGCTCATGATGGAGCTCATGCACAACACGGTGAGCTTCCACCGCGGGGTCAGCGTGTTCGCCGGAATCGGCGAGCGGTCCCGCGAGGCGCGGGAGCTGTGGCTCGAAATGGACGGGGCCGGGGTCCTGCCGAACGTGGTCCTGATCTACGGCCAGATGGGCGAGACGCCGGGGCTGCGCTACCGGACCGCGGTGGGGGCCCTGACGGCGGCGGAGTGGTTCCGCGACGAGGGCCGCCAGGACGTGCTCCTGTTCGTGGACAACGTGTTCCGCTACGTGCAGGCCGGCAACGAGGTCAGCGGGACCTTCGGC
>JAWLGW010000140.1:0-10027 GCA_041690735.1 Planctomycetota bacterium | reverse complement strand
GGCCCGGACTCCGCGTGGCGGCGGAGCCCGGGCCGGGCCCTCCCGCTAAGCGCTCTTCTTGGCGGTGGCGCTCACGTGGCTCGCCACCCAGCCGCGCACCTGCCGCAGGTGCTCCTCCTCCTCGGCGTGCGCCTCGCGGAAGCCGCTCGCCATCTCGTCGTGGCCCAGCAGGTCGGCGAGGTCGATCAGCAGCTCCCAGCCGTCCCTGTCCACGAGCTCGGCCACCAGGATGGCGTGCAGGCACTGGGGCACCGTGGTGCGGGGGTCGCCCAGGACCTTGCCCACCCCCTCGGACTCGACGCCGGCCAGGTCGGCGGAGGGGGTGACCGCGGTGGGATCCGCGCCGACCGACTCCAGGCACTCCTTGAGCAGCGCCATGTGCTGCGCCTCCTGGTCCCGGAACCGGCGCAGCTGCTCGAGGGAGGGGCCGCCCTCGAAGCTGCCCAGGGCGTCGACGCGCCCGATCAGCGCCTCGTACAGGCGCACCCCGGTGCGCTCGAAGGCCATCCGCTCGCCCAGCTTGTCGATCAGCACCGTCGGCTTCTCACCCTCGATCAGCGCGCCCTTGGCCGTCTCGTAGATCCCCTTGAGCGAGGTCGGCGGGGGGACCGTCCCGATCGGCTCCGCCTCGCGGGCGTAGCTGGCGCGGGTGTCGCTGGGGTCCGCGACGGGCGGCTCCCAGCCCTCGCTCGCCTCCAGCGCGCGCGGCCCCTGCACCGGGGCGGTGCCCAGGCCGGTGCGGTTGTAGCGCCCCTCGGCCACCATGTCCTCGGGCTCGCCCTTCTTGCGCGGGCGCTTCTCCTCCTTGCTGGTGCGGGCTCGCTGCTGCCGGCGTTCCCGCGCCGCGACGCCCTTGGTCTTCTTGCCCTTGGTCTTCTTGCTGTTCGCCATGTTCCTGCTCCTCGCTCCCCTGCCTACGACGCAGCCTGCGCCAGCTCGGTCCCCGGCGCCCACCTGTAACCGCCCGCGATCATCTCGGAGGCCACGCCCTCGCTGTTGATGTGCTCCCGGTAGGCGCGGGTCGCCTCGCTCTCGGGCACCTCACCGATCTGGGGGCCGGTGGCCCGGAAGTGGACCTCCCGCAGGGTCTGGCGCACGAACTCGCGCTGGCTGCGGTACTGGATCGGCTCGGGCAGCGTGCGCGGCAGCACCTCCTCGGGGTCCCGCCCCTCGTGCTGGCGGAACAGGTCCATGACGAAGTGCAGCTGGCCCAGCTCCATGGCGAGGAAGCGGTCCCACACCTTGCGGATCCGCGGGTCGTCCTCGAACTCCACGCAGCTGTAGTAGTTGTAGACCTCGTTCGCCTCGTGCAGGAGCCACTTCTCCAGCCACGTCTCATCGGGATCGATGATCGACTCGTACTGCGTCACGTGCTGCTCCTCGATCGAGGCGATCTCGGCGTACAGCATGCGCGCGATCGGGTCGGCGAAGGTCGGCCCGATGGTCATGTAGTAGTCGTGCGTCTGGTTCTCGCCCGCCATGATCGTGAGCGCGTTCATCTTGGTGAGCGGGCTGGCGCTCTGGCGGTCGTAGGGCCGGCGCAGGTCGTCCTCGGGCGCCCGATGCTCTACGGCGGTGGGGCGGCCGGGGCGGATGTCCGTGTAGCTCTGCAGGATCGTGTTGGCGTCCTTGCCCTCCACCCGGTCCATGAGCGCCGAGTAGCGGTACATGTGGTCGAAGTCCTCCAGCAGGCCGAACCGGTAGACCTGCGCCAGGTACGGGTCGGGCTCCGACTGCGCCACGCTCGCCGTCACCTCGATCGCCACCTGCTCGAAGCCGATCGTGGTCTCCAGCGGGCTCTGATCGGGCGGGTTGAGCCAGTTGACCAGCGTCTGCTGGTGCTGCTCCACCCGCCGCACCCGCGCCGCCGCCAGCCGCAGCTCCCGGTTCATGCGGGCCAGGCCGTGCAGGAACCGGTTCTGCTCGCTCTCGATGCCGTTCATGAGGATGATCCGGACCCGGCTGAAGGCGTCGCCGTCCAGCTTGCTGATCGGGGTGCGGACCAGGTCCCTCCAGGTGAAGCGTTGCTGCTCCAGGGGGATCCCCTTCTCGGCCAGGATGTCCAGGGCCATGCGTTCCTCCTCGTGTGTCGCGATCGGGAGGGGAGCGCGCAACGCCCGTTCCCACCGTGCAGGGGCCGCCCGGCGGGCCTCCGCGCCCACCGAGGGACGCGCCCGGCCGACCGGCAGGGACCGTGGCGCCTCCGCACGCCTCGCGTGGCGAGGGCGCGGGGGGGCGGCGGCAGCGGGGGGCGTGGTTCGCCAGCGCGCCCGCTCGGCCCGCCCTTTGCGTTCGCGTCGACACGGGAAGGAGCTGGGCATGGACGGCGCCGCGATGGCGACGCGGATCCCTCGCGCGGGGAAGCGGGTCACCCTGGAGGTGGACGGGCGGCGGGTCCGGCTCACCCAACCTCGACAAGCCGGCTGGCCCGACCTCGGGCGTCCCCACCTGCCCGCGGCGCAGGCCGGGCGGCTGGGCCTGGCCAGCTGATGGGACGTTGGCGACCCGGAGGACTCATGAGCGACGACTGGACGATCCCCGTTCACCCGCCGCTGGCGCCCATGGAGGCGCAGCGGGTGGACGACCTGCCCAAGGGCCCCGAGTGGCGGTACGAGCCCAAGTGGGACGGGTTCCGGTGCCTGGCCTTCCGCGACGGCGACCGGGTCGAGCTGCAGTCCAAGGCGCAGAAGCCGCTGGGGCGCTACTTCCCCGAGGTGGTGGAGGCCCTGCGGGCGCTCTCGCCGGCGCGGTTCGTCCTCGACGGAGAGCTGGTGGTGCCGGTGGAAGGAGGGGCTGTCTCCTTCGACCACCTGCTGCTGCGGATCCACCCCGCCCGCTCGCGGGTGGAGCACCTGGCCAAGACCACCCCCGCCACGCTGGTGACCTTCGACCTGCTGGTGGACGAGCGCGGCAAGTCCCTGATCCACCTGCCGCACTCGGAGCGGCGCGCTTTGCTGGAGGGGTTCGCCCGCGGCCGCCTCACGGGCACCGATCGGCTGGCCCTGTCGCCGCAGGTGAGCGATCGCGCCACGGCGCAGGGCTGGCTCCAGAGCCTGGAGGGGACCGACGGGGTGGTGGCCAAGCAGGCCGACACCCTGTACCTCCCGGGCGAGCGGGCCATGCGCAAGGTGAAGCGCCTGCGGACGGCGGACTGCGTGGTGGGCGGGTTCCGGTACGCCAAGGGGGGGCGGGGAGTCGGCTCCCTCCTGCTGGGGCTGTACGACGGGGGCGGACACCTGCACCACGTGGGCTTCACCTCGACGCTGCGGGCCGAGCAGCGGCAGGCTCTCCTCGAGGAGCTCGAGCCGCTGATCGCGCCGCCCGGCTTCACCGGCCGGGCGCCGGGCGGCCCCAGCCGCTGGTCGTCGCGCCGCTCCGACGAGTGGGAGCCGCTGCGCCCCGAGATCGTGGTGGAGGTGCGCTACGACCACTTCTCGCAGGGCCGCTTCCGCCACGGCGCCAAGCTCCACCGCTGGCGGCCCGACAAGGCGCCGCGCCAGTGCACCCTCGATCAGGTGGCCGGGAAGCCGCGCCGCTCGTACGCCCTGGGCCTGCTGGCGGGGTAGGCGCCGCCCTGCCTACCCGTTCGTGGTGTACACGCTGCGGTACAGCCGGAACCGCACTCCGCCGCGGGGGTCGAGGTGCTCGATCAGGACCTCGAACCGGGGCGCGTCCGCGAGCGTCAGGTCGACCCGCAGCGGGGTCGACGGGAGCAGGCGCTCGGCGCTCTCCCGGCCGAAGCGGCGCTCGGCCCGGTCCACCTCGTCGCCGCGCTCCGACAGGCTCCGCACCACCAGCCGCACGGCGTCGCGGTTGAAGGCGCCGGAGGGGACGGCGTGGGGCAGGTGGTTGACGATGTCGAACGACACCGCGGCCTCGCCCGCCCGCCGCGCCAGGCGCCAGTTGGCCACCTCGACCGCCTCATCCAGCCCCTGGGCGAACTCGAGGTCGAAGGTGTGCCGGCGCTGGGGGACCTCTCCCTGCGCCAGCCTGCGGAGGGCCGAGCCGACGTCGCTCCCCTCGGACACCACCCGCGACACCGCGGGCATGTGGCACTCCTGGCAGGTGGCGGGCACCCCCAGCGAGTCCCGCGTCGCGGCGCGGTACTCGGCGTACGTCTCCTGGTGGCAGCGGCCGCACAGCTCCGCGGAGTGATACAGGAACGACACCCGCCGCACGGGGTGGGGCGCCAGGGGCAGCTCGGTCTGCTGGATCGGGCCGGCCAGGGCGCCCTCCCACAGGTGACACGACTGGCAGTCCACCCCGTGCGCCCGCCGGGCGCGGCGCACGCTGGGCGCTCCCTCGCTCGTGTACAGCGAGGCGGGCGCGTGGCAGCCGAGGCACTCCGCCGCGGTGTAGTCCTCGGTCGCCTCGCGGAAGGCGGGGGAGGTCCAGGCGACGGCGTGGGCCGACGCGCTCCACTCGCTGGCGATCGCCTGGTGACACTCGGCGCAGCCCGCGGGGTCTGCCGCCGCGGGCGTGACTGGCGAGGGCGTGGTCCGACAGGCCGCCAGCTCGAGAGCGGCGACGGCGGCGACCGCGGCGACGAGGGTGCTGAGGGCGCGGGACGACATCGGCGACGAATGTAGCCGAAAAGGGGAGAACCTGACGCAGGCCCAACCCAGCACCGCGATCAAAGCCCGCCAAAGCGACAGCGGCCTCACCAACCAAGAGCGGTCGCGAACCAGCGCGTGGCCGCCAAAGCGACAGCGGCCTCACCAACCAAGAGCGGTCGCGAACCAGGGCGTGGCCGCTAAAGCGACAGCGGCCTCACCAACCAAGAGCAGTCGCCACCGAGGGCGTGGCCGCCAAAGCGACAGCGCGCCGCTCCCCCGGCAACAGCGAGCACCTCCCACCAAAGCAGGCGGCGCTCCCCAGGTGAATTTCGCGGTTTCGAGCGGTCGACGAGCTGCACCTCACACCACCACGGTCCCCCGCTCGAAGCCGCGAAATTCACGCGAAGAGCGCGTCGACGAACTGGTCTGCGTCGAAGGGCGCGATGTCGGTGGGCTGCTCGCCCAGCCCCACGAACTTGACCGGGATCCCCAGCTCTTCGCGGATCACCACCACGATCGCCCCCTTGGCGGTGCCATCGAGCTTGGCCAGGAACAGGCCGGTCACCGGGATCGCCTCGGTGAAGGCGGCCGCCTGCCGGACGGCGTTCTGGCCGGTGGTGGCGTCGAGGACCAGCAGCACCTCGTGGGGCGAGTCGGCCACGTGCTTCTTGCCGACGCGGGCGATCTTCTCCAGCTCCCGCATCAGGTTCTTCTCGGTGTGCAGCCGACCGGCCGTGTCGATGATCAGGTAGTCGAAGCCGCGCCGCACCGCCTTCTCGTGCGCGTCGTGGGCGACGGCCGCCGGGTCTTGCCCCTGCTGACCCAGCACGATCTCCACGTCGAGGCGCTCGGCCCAGGTCCGCAGCTGCTCGACGGCGGCGGCGCGGAAGGTGTCGGAGGCGCACAGCAGGACCTTCTTGCCCTGCGACGCCAGGTGGTGGGTCAGCTTGGCGATCGAGGTCGTCTTGCCGGCCCCGTTCACGCCGCACACCAGGATCACGGTCGGCGGCTGCGCCGCCTCGTTGAGCTTGGGGTGCTCGCCGCCCAGACGCTGCTTGAGCTCCCCCTTGAGGAACTCCAGCACCTCGCCCTGCTGCTTGATGCGCCCGTCGCGGTAGGCCTCCTTGAGGGCGTCCAGCAGGCGCTCGGTGGCGGTGACGCCGATGTCGGCCCGCAGGAGGATCTCCTCCAGGGAGTCGATCACCTGCTCGTCGAGGCCGCCGCCCAGGGTGCGGCGCAGGGCGTCGAGCAGCCCGCCGCGGGTCTTGCCCAGGGCGCGCTTGAGGCGCTCGAAGGGGTCGGCGATGACCTCTTCCTTGGGGGGCTTGCGGCCCCGCAGCAGGGTCACCAGCACCGCGATCGCCGCCACCACGATCAAGGCGATGATCCAGGTCTCCCGGGAGATCTCGGGCATGGTCGCTTACTCCCCCTGCCGCTGGCCGCGGCCGGCGTCGGCGCGGGAGGGCTCGGGCTCCGCCTCGTCGTCGGCCGCTGGCGCCCGGACCGGCTCGACCACCGGCTCGACCACCGGCTCGACCACCGGCTCGACCACCGGCTCGACCACCGGCTCGTTGGGCCGGTGGCGGCGGTGGACCTGGTCGAGGATGCCGTTGACGAAGCTGCCCGACTCCCGGGTGGAGTAGCGCTTCGCCAGCAGCACCGCCTCGTTGATCGCGACCGCCGCCGGCACCTCGGGGCGGTGCATGAGCTCGAAGGCGCCCAGCCGGAGCACGTTCCGGTCGATCACCGCCATGCGCTTGAGCTTCCAGTTGACCGCCACCGCCTCGATCTCGCGGTCGATCTCGCCCTGGTAGGCGCCCACGCCTTCCACCAGCCCGCGGGCGAACTCCTGCGCGTCGGCCGGCAGGCCCTGCCGGGTCAGGAAGCTCTCCGCGGCCGGCCGGTCGAAGTCGTCGCGCAGGTCGAGCTGGTACAGCGCCTTGAGCGCCGCCTCTCGGGCCTGCGTGCGCGCGCGCTTCATGCCGGCAGGCTCGCCAGCAGGTCGACCATCTCCAGGGCGACGGTCGCCGCCTCGCGCCCCTTGTTGCCGGCCTTGGTGCCGGCGCGCTCGATCGCCTGCTCGATGGTGTCGCAGGTGAGCACGCCGAACACGATCGGCTTGTCGGCGCGCGCGGCGACCGCCGAGATCCCCTTGGCGGCCTCGCCGGCCACGTAGTCGAAGTGCGCCGTCGCGCCGCGGATGACCGCCCCCAGGCACACCACCGCGTCGACCTCGCTGCTGCGGGCGAGCCGGCCGGCCGCCAGCGGGATCTCCCAGGAGCCCGGCACCCACACCACGGTGATCGCGTCGGGGTCCACTCCGTGGCGGATCAGCTCGTCCTCGCAGCCGCGCAGCAGCTCGTTGGTGATGAGCTCGTTGAAGCGCCCGCACACGATGCCGACCCGCACGTCCTCACCCCGCGGCCGTCCCTGGATCACCTTGGCCATGGCCCGTCTCGCTCCTGTCGCCCGTCGCCGGGAGCTGGCCCGGCGCGGGGCGGCGGATTCTACTGCAGGCGCGCCGGCCAGTGGAGTCTCCCCGCCCTTCGTGCCCTCGTAGAATGCGCCCCTCGAGGAGGTCCCGATGCTCGAGGCTCACCCCGCGAATCGCGCGCCCACCGGGGGGATCGGCCGCGCCCCCGCGCTCCCCTGCCCGCCCGAGGTGGTGGCCGGCGCGCGCGAGCACCTGCGCGCCCTCCTGCGCATGGACACCACCAACCCCCCGGGCGACGAGGGTCCGGCCGCGGACTACGTGGCGGAGGCCCTGCGGGCGGCGGGGCTCGAGGCGGAGGTGCTGCGCTCGCCGGCGGGGCGGCCCAACGTGGTGGCGCGGCTGGAGGGCACCGGCGCCCGCCCGCCCTTGCTGGTCCACGGGCACCTCGACGTGGTCCCGGCCGACCCGTCGCGCTGGACGCACCCGCCCTTCGAGGCGGTGGAGGCGGACGGCTGCCTGTGGGGTCGCGGCGCGATCGACATGAAGAACCTGGTGGCGCAGGCGGTGGCGATCGTGTGCGGCCTCAAGCGCGCCGGGATCCAGCCCGCCCGCGACATCATCGTCGCCGCCGTCGCCGACGAGGAGGCGGGGTGCGAGCACGGGTCGAGGTTCCTGGTGGAGCACCACCCCGACAAGGTGCGGGCCGAGTACGCCCTGGGCGAGGGCGGCGGGTTCTCGGTCCACTTCGCCGGGCGTCGCTTCTACCCGGTCATGGTGGCCGAGAAGGGCGTGGCCTGGCTGCGGCTGGTGGCGGAGGGCAAGCCGGGGCACGGCTCCATGCCCGACCCCCACTCGGCGGTGCACAAGCTGGCCCACGCCCTGTCGCGGATCGCCTCGGTCCGCCTGCCGCAGCACCCGACCCCGGTGGTGGAGGAGTTCGTGCGCGGCCTGGCCCAGAACGCGCCCGTGCACGCGGCCCTGGGCCTGCGCCTGCTCCTGGTCCCGCAGCTGCGCGACGTGGTCCTCGACAGGCTGTTCCCCGACCCCAGCCTCGCCCGCCCCTTCGCGGCGATCCTCTCCAACACCGTCAGCCCCACGGTGCTGCGGGCGGGGGACAAGACCAACGTGATCCCGGGCCGGGCGACCTGCGAGCTGGACGGGCGGACCCTGCCGGGTCAGACCACCGCCGACCTGATCCGCGAGCTCGAGGAGGTGGCGGGGCCGGAGGTGCGGTTCGAGGTGATCCAGGATGCCCCGCCCACCGAGACCACCCCCGACACCGACATGTACCGCCACCTGTGCGCCACCCTGCGCCGCCACGACCCGGAGGCGATCCCGGTGCCCTCCCTGTGCCCGGGCTTCACCGACGCCTCGAGCTTCGCGCGGCTGGGCACCCGCTGCTACGGCTTCATGCCCCTCAAGCTGCCGGCCGACCTGCGCTTCGCCGAGCTGTTCCACGGCGACGACGAGCGGATCCCCCTGGACAGCCTCGACTGGGGGACGCGCGTGCTGTGGGACGCGGTCCTCGGGGCGTGAGCCGCAGGGGAATGGAGGGAGCCGCCTCTCCTCCCGCGGCTCCCCCAGTTCCTCCCGCGGCTCCATCCGGAACACAGACGGCGCCCAGGTCTCCCCAGGCGCCGTCCGCGCGTGAATCGAAGCTAGCGAGTGGAGGTTACTCCCACTTCAGCTTGGGCTCCGCGTCGGTGCCGACCTCGGTCACGGTCTGGGCCGAGCCGGCGGTCTTCATCTTGAAGTAGCCCTTGCCCTCGCCCCAGGGGAAGAAGGCCGAGACCACGTCGTTCTCGGTGACCCACACCTCCATGCCGTCGGTGTACTTCAGCTTGGTCACCTCGACCTGGGTGCCGCCGGCGTCGACGGACTCGGTGCTGGGCATCTCGGCCAGCTCGTTGGTGCCCTGAGCCGACTCCTGCTTGAGCATGATGCCCTCGAGCTCGCCCTGGGTGCCGGTCCAGGTGGTGGTGCCGTTCATCTCGATCTTCTTGGCGGGGAAGGGGCCGCCCATGCCGAGGGCGACCTCGGTGTCGGTGCCGGCGGGCGCGTCGGCGCTGCCGCCCATGGCCGGGGTCTCGTTGACCTTGATCGGCGTGCCGGCCTCGCCCTCCTTGCCCAGGACGGCGCTCGTGACCTTGCCGCTGTCCTTATCGACGGTCAGGCCGATGATGTAGTCCTCCTTGTCCTCGGCCGCCTGGAAGGCGAGGGTCGCGCCGTAGTGCTCGACCTGCCAGGCGTCCGCGGTCTCGCCGACGACCCGGTAGCGGGTGGGGTAGGTCTGGCCGCCCGCCTCGGTCTGCTGCTCGATCGCGTAGCCCTTCTGCAGCCGGTCGGCCTTGGCGGGGGCGATGGTGTCGGCCACGCTGACGTACTCGGCGTTGATCCCGCCGCCGCCGCCCGCGGCGGTGCCGCCCTGGTCGTCGTTGTCCTTCTTGTTCAGCATTTCGCAGCCCGACAGGGCGACGGCGGCGGCTGCCACCGCCACGGCGAAGAGACGCTTCATATGGATTGCTTCCCCCTTGTTTGGGGCGAGCCTGCGGCTCGCGTAGTGGATTTCCGTCAGTGGGGCGCAAATCCTAAGCGGAGGATGGGGTCAGGTCCACCCCGTCTGCAGATCGGCGACGCCAGAGCGTCAGCGCGTCCTCAGCGGACTTCGCGCGTCCGCCGGCGACCTCGTCCGCTCACTCGGAGGCGGGAGGCGTCGGCGGGCGCGTCGACGTGGCGCGGGCCTCGACGGCCAGCAGCGCCGCGGCGGCGGCGAGGTCGGCGTCGCCCCGCTGATCGGCCACCGCGCGCACCAGCAGCGCCACGTCCTGCGGCGTGCCCACGCGCGCCAGGGCGGCGGCCGCTTCCCGGCGTACCCGCGGGTCCGCGTCCGCCAGCAGGTCGACGAAGCGCTGACGGTGCCCGGGGTCGCCGCGGCCGGCCAGCGCGCGCAAGGCGGGCAGCCGGGCGTGAGGCTGGCGCAGCCCCGCCAGCAGCGCCGCCACGCTCCCCTCGTCGCCGCGCCGCGCCAGCGCCGCGG
>JAWLGW010000139.1:0-10028 GCA_041690735.1 Planctomycetota bacterium | reverse complement strand
TCGCGCAGGGGGACGATCGGCTCCAGGACGCCGGCGTTGTTGATCCACACGTCGATCGGGCCCAGCCGCTCGGCCACCTCAGCGGCGAACCGCTCCACTGCCTCGGCGTCGCGCACGTCCACGGCGCGGGCGAGGCCCTCGGCTCCCTGGGGCAGCGCCGGCGCGTGGCGAGCGAGCAGGCCCAGGCGCACGCCGTGGCGCGCCATCTCCTCCGCCATGCCGGCGCCCAGGCCCCGGCTGGCGCCGGTGATCACCACGACCTTCCCCTGCGGCTCGTTGGGCGCCTCGAAGCTCACGCTCACCTCCTCGCGGCTCATCATGCATCCTGGTCCGGCCCCAAACGAGGCGACGGTGACGCACCCTTCCTGGCAGCCCGATATCGTGGTCGACGCCGAGCTGGCGCGTGCGCTGATCACGGAGCAGCTCCCCGAGCTGGCGGACCGGCCGGTGACCCCGCTGGGGCGCGGGATCGACAACGCCGCCTTCCTGGTGGACGGGTGGGTGTTCCGCTTCCCCTGCCGGCGGATCGCCGTGCCGTGGCTGGAGCGGGAGGTGCGTCTGCTCCCTCGCCTGGCAGGGCGCCTGCCCGTGCCGGCGCCCAACCCGCAGCGGAGCGGGGCGCCGAGCGAGCGCTTCCCGTTCCCGTTCGCAGGCTACCGCTGTCTGCCGGGCGTGACCGGGTGCAGCGTCTCCCTCGACGGCGAGCGGGGCGTCGCCGTGGCGGCCGCGCTGGGTGGCTTCTTGCGCGCCCTCCACGACACTCCGGCGGACCTGGTCGAGGCGGCGCGAGTGGGCGGGGACGACCTTCGCCGGCTCGACGTCCCCTGGCGGCTCGACCTCACGCGGCAGCGGGCCGAGCGCCTGCGGCGCCAGGGGCAGGTCGCCCTGGCGGAGCGGGTCGAGGCGCTGGTCGCTGCGGCCGCCGCCGCGCTGCCGTCCGACGCGGCGGCGGCCTCGACCGCCGAGGGGTGCCTGGTGCACGGGGACCTGTACGCCCGTCACCTGCTGGTCGACGGGGAGCGCCTGAGCGGCGTAATCGACTGGGGCGACGCCCACCGCGGAGACCCGGCCCTGGACCTGGCGTTCGTCCTGACTCTCCCGCCCCGGGCGCGCGCCGCGTTCCAGGCCGCCTACGGCCCGGTCGCCCCCGAGGTGTGGGGCCGGGCCCGCTTCCGCGCCGTGTGCCACTCGGTCGCCGTGGCGGGCCTGGGGCACGAGGTCGGCGACGAGGCTCTGTGGCGGGTCGGGGTGGCGGCGCTGTCGCGGCTGGCTGCGGGCTAAGCCGCCCGCTCCACGGGCCCGTGCAGGACGCCGTCGGCGTCGGCTGCGGTGTCTGGCACCGCCACCTCGGCAGCGGCCTCCGCCTCGTCGTCTTCGGCCGGCGCGCTGAGCGGCGACTCCACCCGGTCGCGACCGCCGTGCTTGGCGCGATACAGGCAGCGGTCCGCCTCCTCGAGCAGCGCCTCCACGTGGGTGTGGCGGTCCGGATCGTACTCGGTCACGCCGAAGCTGGCGGTCACCGGGACCTTGACCTCGCCCGTGTCGACGGGCAGGCGGCGGAGGATCTCGCGCAGGCGCTCGGCCAGGCCCACCGCGTCCTCGAGACCGGTGCCCGGGGTCAGGATGATGATCTCCTCGCCTCCGAAGCGGAAGCCCTGGTCGTAGCCGCGGATGGTCCCCTTCACCCGGCGGCCCACCTCGGCCAGGATGATGTCGCCCGCCACGTGTCCGTGCACGTCGTTGACCTGCTTGAAGTGGTCGATGTCCAGAATGATCAGCGACAGCGGCGTGCTCAGGCGGACCCGCCGGGCCATGTGCTGCTGGGCCTGCTCCATGAAGTGGCGCTTGGTGTACAGCTTGGTGAGCGAGTCGATCACGGCGCGGTCGTAGAGGGTCGGCTTGCGGATGGCGAGGGCGATGTGCTTCGCCAGCCCCTCCATCTCGCGGGCCAGAGCGCGGGGGTCGGGGTCGATGAAGGCGTTGCGCCCCAGGCGCACCTCGAGGGCCCCCATGACCTCGCCGTCCGCCACCAGGAGGGCGGCGGCCCGCAGCCCCGAGCCCCTGGGGGCCTCGACCACCGTGCGGCGGGCCTCGAGGGCCACGGCGGCCTCCCGCGGCTCGACCCGCAGGGGGCGCTCGCCGCGGACGCGCACCCGCTCGCCCAGCCGGTGGGCCACCGCCTGCGGAGCCCGCTCGGGGCCCTCGCACAGGTAGATGGTGATCTCCCGGGCGTCGAGCAGGCCGCCCAGCACCGCCAGGGCCCGCTCCAGGATGCGCTCGAAGCACACGTCGTCGTTGGCGATGAGCGCCAGGTCGCGGATCGCCGACAGCTGCTCGACCTGCCGACGCAGGTGGACCACCGTCTCGTGCTGCCGCTGCTCGCGCGCCCGCTGCCGCTCGGGCGGCTCCCACCCCAGCGCGGCGCCGCCCGCCCGCAGGTGGGCGAAGGCGCGTCGGATCCGGGCGGCGTCCAGGGCGAAGGCGCAGGCCGACAGCCCGGCCGCGGCCCCCAGGCTGGCGGCGGCCGCGGTCAGCAGCCCCCCGCCGGGCCCTTCGCTCCAGCTGAGGTAGGCCCCCACCCCCAGCGAGGCGACCGCCGGGGCAAGCAGGAGCAGGACTTGTACCGAGTGGCGCCGCAGCATGGGCTCCCCCCTCTGTCTCCCCTTTCGGCCGCCGGACCCCACCCCCTTTGCCGGGATCGCTGCCAGGGGGGTCTACCGATGTGGCAAGGAGCCGGCCCGGGCGCTGACGGGGGACGGAGTTAGGTGAAGGAATGACAGGTGCTCCCCGTCTGCCACGGCGGCGCCGGTCGGCGCCTGCGGCAAGCGATCAGCGGACGAAAGGAAGCAACCCGTGAAGCGAACGACCTGCGTGGGGCTGGGGCTGGTGCTCTTGCTCGCCAGCGGCTGCCAGTCGCTGCGCTACCACAGCAACGATGAGCTGTGGGCAGGAGGCGACGCGGCGTTCGACCGCGGCGACTACGACGAAGCGATCACCTACTACGACGAGCTGCTGCGGCGCGACGACGGCGAGCGGCGGGCGCTGCTCATGCGCGGCGTGGCCCACGAGCGCACGGCCGAGACCCGGGCCGCCCTGGAGGACTACGCCAAGGCGGGCACACTGGGCGAGCACCGCGCGCTGCTCTACCGGGCGAACATCAACATCAAGCGAGGCGACACCGGGGCGGCCGAGGCCGACCTCGGGCAGCTGCGCAACGCCGGCCTGAGCGGCAGCGATCAGGTGATCCAGCTGACCTTGATCGGCACCTTGCGCCTGATGCAGGGCCAGCCGCGGATGGCGGTGAAGACCCTCGAGCAGGCGATCTCGGCCGGCCAAGGGTCGGGACGCCACGTTCGAGACGCCCACTACAACGCCGCTCAGGCCTACTACCAGCTCGGCGACTTTGGCCGGGCGTACGACCACTACCTCGCCTACTCCGGCGGCGGCAGCGTTTCGCGGTTCGGCGAGCCCGCGGCCGTCGACGCGACCGACGCCTACATGCTCGGGCTGCTCGCCTACCTGGCGGGCGACTTCGACGCCGCGGACGCGCACCTCTCGCGGGCCGACCCCGAGCAGGTGGCCGAGGCGGCGCAGATCCTCGACGACCCGAGCTTCGGCGCCGGGATGATGGGAGGTGCCAAGTGAAGGGAGGGATCATGACCCCACGCGTGCTGATGCCGGCGCTGGCCCTCGCGCTCGCGATCGGCGGGACGGCGAGCGCCCAGGACGAGCCTCAGGAGGGCGACGCCACCGCCCGGATCGGGCGCATGCCCGACTGGTCGATCCGCACCGAGGTCGACCGGCTCGACACCTCCATGCGGGAGTACAACTCGCTGATCAACTCGCTCTCGCGGGCCAGCGACGACCTGGGCAAGGAGTTCCAGAAGTACCTCAAGGACCCCGACAACCAGGTGCTGGCCTCCTCGGTCGAGCGGAAGATGGCGATCTACGCCAAGACCGTGATGGCCGACTTCGACGACATCATCGCCGACCAGGACCTCCTGGGCGCCAACTTCCGCGAGCTGCAGCGCAAGCTGGTCAACTTCTCCGGCCACCTCGGCACCCAGGCCACGGGCTACAAGGCCCAGCTCGACGGCTACCGCGGCAAGGCGCAGGAGCTGGAGAAGGAGCTGGTCGAGATGTCGATCCGGATCCGGGAGAACCCGCCCGGGGACCCCGACGAGCTGCGGGCGCTGAAGCGCAAGTTCGCCCAGCAGTTCCGGCGCTATCGGCTGCAGGCGCGCTACGTGAGCGGCTACAAGCGCCAGCTCAAGAGCTACCAGGACCTCGAGAAGAGCATGAAGGGCCTGGCCGGCATGTTCGTGAACCTCCACGAGAAGTTCAACGAGCTGATCGAGAACCTGGAGAACGAGCGCAAGTTCCTCGACGACTCGATCCGGCTCCAGCTCGACAAGATCCGCATCCAGCAGATCATCCAGCAGGGCGTCCTCGGCTCCGAGCAGGCGATCGGCAACGTGGCCGAGAAGCTGGCCAACCTCTACAGCAAGGTCGACGCCTTCGCCCGGGTCCACGAGAAGATCAACGGCGACCTGTCGAACTTCGTCCAGTCGCAGGGCGTCCTCATGGACGTGACCCGCAAGATCAACGCGATCGGCACCGGCGGCGGCGAGATCGGTGATCTGGCCACCGACATGGACAAGGCGATCGACGCCTTCTACCGCCTGCGCAACGAGCCCGAGGAGGACGAGCTCATCCTCGACGACATGAAGCGCGAGGCCGAGGAGGAGGCGAAGGCCGAGGCCCCCGCCACCGAGGCTCCGGCCCCCGTCGTCCCCGGCTCCAGGACCCCGTCCCCCGTCCCGGCCGTGCCGCCGGTTGGAGGTGAGTGACATGAAGCGCTTCACGCGAACCCTGCTGCTCGCCGCCGTGGCGGCGGGCTTCACCGCTCCGGCCAGCGCCCAGGGCCTCCAGCCGGTCGACGAGGGCCAGGGCCCGATCCAGGACCTCGAGGGGTGGCTGGACGAGTCCACGATCCCTGACGCCCCCGCGCCCGCGCAGGACGGGGGCGACCCCCTCGCGCCCTCGACGCCCGCGCCCAAGCCCGAGCTGACGCCCGCGGAGCGGGCCAAGCAGCAGCGGCAGATCGAGCGCAACTACGGCGAGGCCGAGAAGATCTACGAGGGGATCATTGGCGCCGACCCCGTGGAGAAGCTCGACCGGCGGATCGCCAACAACGAGCGGATCGTCAAGGAGTACCAGCAGCGGATCCGCGGGGCCGCCAAGGAGCGGCGGGAGCTGCAGGTGGCCCTCTACAACCGCACCTTCTACCTCAAGCAGCAGGTGGAGCAGGGCAAGCTGACGCGCGAGGCCTACGAGCGCATGATCACCGAGGAGGAGCGGAAGTACCGCCAGCGCAGCAAGGTCCTCAAGGAGCACTACCAGGCCTGGAAGGAGGAGCTGGCGGCCGCCCAGACGCGCCTGCGCGACCTGCAGAGCCAGCGGCAGATGCTCCTGGCCCAGCGGCCCCGGGCCCTGCGTGGCCAGAAGGGCAAGGGCCAGGGCGCCCGGCAGGCCCGCCCCGGCGAGGCGCTGGTCGGCTCGCTGCGGGAGCGCCTGCAGAGGCTGGGCCGGTTCCACACCCGCCACACCATGGACGGCGTCCACCCCCGCGAGCTGGGCTTCGGCGGCGGAATGTCCATGACCGGCCTCGGCGCCGGGAGCCTCGGCGGCGGTGACGGCGGCGCGGACCCCTTCGCCGACGAGTTCGACGACGACCTCGACCTGGGCGGCGGGCCCAACTGGTAGCCCCATGTTCGACCCCAACGCGCCGCCGGCCGCCAGGCCGGCGGCAGGGAGCGGGAGCTGGTGATCTACGAGTTCATCTCCAGGGGGGGCCTGTGGATGTACCCGATCCTGGCGGTGTCGGTGGTCGGGGTCATGTTCGCGCTGGAGCGGGGCTGGTTCTGGATCAGCCTGTGGCTGCGCCGGGACCTGCGCCTGCGCCGCCGCCTGCTGTATGGCGAGCGGCCGGCGCCTGGGACCCGCACGGCCGACCCCCAGACCGAGGTCCTCCTCGACCTCAGCAACCATCCTGAGGACCCCGACCTGGCCCTGGAGCGCGCCCGGATGCTCGTGCGCGACAGCAAGGCCCACCTCAAGGTCCTGGCGATCGTGTCGGGCGTGGGCTCGGCCCTGGGGTTGTTCGGCACCGTGGTCGGCATGAGCACCTCGTTCAGCGGCGTGGGCCTCAACAACCCGCAGGTGATCATGCAGGGCCTCAACGGAGCCCTGAACACCACGATCCTGGGCCTGGTGGTCTACATCCTCGCCTACGTGGCGCACGCCTACTTCGCCCAGAAGAGCCACAACCTGAGCCAAGACCTGGAGGAGGAGCTGAACACGGCCCGCCGGGCCCTGCTGACCCGGGGCCGGAGGCTGCGAGCGTGAGCATGAAGGGCGGCGGACAGTTCAGCCTCGACGAGCCACCCCCGGAGGAGCCGGGGCTGCTCATGACCTCCATGATCGACGTGATCTTCATCCTCCTGGCGGTGTTCCTGTGCGTGAGCGAGCTCAAGAAGGGCAAGCTCAGCGTGGACGTGCCCGAGGTGGCCTCGGCCGAGAGCCCCAACCAGCAGAGCTCGGCCGATCCCATGGTGGTGGAGGTGACGGCCGAGGACCTCATCTACGTGGACGGCGACCCGGCCGGGGACCTCGATGTGCTGGGGCGCCTCCTCGAGGCCCGCGCTCGCGAGGTCGGGACCGACGTCCCGGTGCACCTGAGCGGCGACAAGTCCGCCTCCAACGGCGCCATGATGCAGGTGGTGAGCCGCCTGTCCCGCGCCGGCTTCAAGCGGATCGAGTTCGCCGTCGAGGCAGGAGACTGACATGCGCAGCGCGTCTTCCGCGGTCAACACCGTGATCTCCTACGCGACGTTCTTCACCCTCTCGGTGGTGCTCCATCTGGTGGTGATCCTGGGCACCCGCCCCGCCGCCAAGGCCGAGGCGCCCGCGCAGGCGGACCGCCCGGCGGTCACCCGTCCCGGCGGCAAGCGGCACCCGCAGCGCCGCGCCTCGGCAGACGAGGCGCGCACCGCGGCGCGCCTGGACCGCGCCGCCGCCAGCCAGCCGCCGGTGGGAGGCGGGCTGGAGTGACCCCCTCCCCCTCTCCTCGGATGGTGCTCCTGCGGAAGGTCGTGTATCTGGCGACCTTCTTCTATCTGGCGCTGGCGATCCACATCGCGCTGGTGCTGGGGGCGCGGCCGAGCATCTCCATCGAGGAGCCGTGGGAGGAGGACGTCGTCACCCGCCGCGAGGTGTTGGTGCGCGGCTCCGTGCTGGCCGCTCGCCACCGCATCACCGAGGTGCGGGTCAACGGCGCCCGGGCCCTGCCGAGCGGCGATGGGTTCAGCACCTGGGAGACCCCCGTGGTGCTGCGGCCCGGTCCCGGGGCCTCTCCGGGGGCGCCGAGCTTCCGGGCCATGATCGAGGCGGAGGCCTACGGCGAGGACGGGCTCCTGGCCCGCAAGGAGATCTGGGTCCGAGTCGAGCGCACCGTGGCGCTCCAGGCGGTCGAGGAGGAGCCCGAGCCCGAGCCCGAGCCCGAGCCCGAGCCGGAGGAGCCCGAGCCGGAGGAGCCCGAGCCGGAGGAGCCCGAGCCGGAGGAGCCCGAGCCGGAGGAGCCCAAGCAGGAGGAGCCCAAGCAGGAGGAGGTCAAGCCCGAGGAGCCCAAGCAGGAGGAGCCCAAGCCCGAGGAGCCCAAGCCCGAGGAGCCCAAGCAGGAGGAGGTCAAGCCCGAGGAGCTGCCGCCGCCGCCGGAGCCCAAGCAGGAGGAGCCTAAGAAGGAGGAGGTCAAGCCCGAGGAGCTGCCGGAGCCGCCTCCGCCTCCGCCTCCGCCTCCGCCGCCTCCGCCGCCGCCGCCGCCGCCGCCGCCGCCGCCGCCGCCGGCGCCGCCGGAGCCCGAGCCCGAGCTCGACCTGCCCGAGCCGCCGGTGGAGGAGCCGAAGCCTGAGCCCAGGCCTGAGCCTCCTCCGCCCAAGCCCGAGCCGGCCCCGCCGCCGCCCAAGCCGGAGCCGCCTCCTCCGCCGCCACCCGAGCCGGAGCCCGCTCCGCCGCCGCCTCCCGAGCCGGCGCCTCCGCCGCCGCCGCCTCCTCCGCCCGAGCCGGCGCCGAAGCCTCGTCCGCAGATCGTGGAGCGCCCGCCGCTGCCCCCGCAGATCGGCAGCGAGACGGTCGAGGCGCGCGACCAGCGGGTCCTGCAGTCCATGACGCAGCTGAGCGACTGGGCGCAGTTCCGGCAGGCCGAGCGGAACCCCGACGACGGGCCGATCCCGGGCATCATGCTCACGAACTCGGCGGAGCAGGAGTGGCTCGACATCATCGCGCACTTCGACCTGCTGCCGATCGCGTACCAGCCGAGCGCTCCCAACAAGGGGTTCATCGCCATCGACTTCCTGCGGCGCGAGTTCGTGCCCAGCAAGGAGCGGGATCCCGAGGGGGTGCTCGATACGCGCTACCTCGCGGCGCGCTACGCGCAGCGCAACATCGAGCTGTCGCCCCGGCTCCCCCTGCTCAACGGGGCGCGCCGCATGATCGCGGGGCAGTTCCGGATCCCCGGGCGCGACCTCATGGTCGTGCTGGCGGCGCCCAAGAAGTTCATGGCCTACCTCAACTGGCGCGCCTTCAAGGCCTGCCAGGAGCGGGGCAAGGAGCCCAAGGACGTCCGGGTGTGCCTCGGTCGGTTGGTCCGCCGGGGCAACACCTGGGTCCTCCAGGTGGACCGGGTCATCATGAAGAGGACGGCCCCCGCGAGCCGTCGCAGCGGGGGGGCATCGTGACGCGATCCACGACTCACGCCCAGGGCGGACTGGCCAGAGCCTTGCTGGTCTCCCCGGGCTTCCGTACCCTCGACACAACCTTCAAACCGCGCCGCGGTTACGCAAAGGAGGCGGTCGTGAAGCGCATCCGCCGGACGGCCCCACTCAGCGCCCCACTCGTCGCGCTGTTCGCGCTGCTGTCGGTCGGGCTCGCGCCCACCGACGCAGCCGCTCAGCAGCCGGCCCAGGCCGATGAGCTGCTCCACAAGGGCGACTACTACTTCAAGGCCGGGTACTACTTCAAGGCCAGCGAGAGTTACCGGTTGGCGCTCCTGGAGGACCCCACCAGCCCCTGGAAGAAGCTGGCCTTCGGCAACGCCCTGTTCGCCATCGGCAACTACAGCTACGCCAGCTACGCGCTGCGGCGCGGGGTGGCCGAGCTCGACCCCGCCGAGCCGTTCCGGCCCGACGTGGCGGGATTGTTCCCATCGCGGCGCAAGTTCACCCAGGCCGTGCGCGACCTGAAGCGTTACGTCACCTACAGCCCGCGAGATCCGGCGGGCCTCACCGTGCTTGGGTACGTCCTGTTCTCGATCGACGGGGAGGAGCAGCGCTGCCGCGCGATGCTGGAGTACCTGAAGCGCCTCGATCCGGACGACCCCTTCGCCGACTTCTTCCTGGCTCAGCTGCGCCGCAGGACCCGTAACCAGGTCCAGGGCGAGGCCGTGCCCGAGGCGGAGGCCATGCCGCCCCTCGAGGACGAGCCGGTCGTCGAGATGCCGGCGCCGCCCCCGCCGCGCGACGACGTGCCCCCGCCGCCTCCCCCCGAGGAGACGCCGATCCAGGAGGTGGTGCCGCCGCCCCAGCGGCAGGCGGAGGAGCTGGAGCAGGAGTGGCCCGAGCCCACCGCGGCGCCGGCGCGGTGAGCTCGCACAGGACAGAGAGGACCGACGCACCATGTGGATCGTAAAGAACCCCCTCCGCGCCACCCTCAGCCTGCGCGGGCTCGACGTGTCGATCCCCGCCGGCGAGCAGTTCGACCTCGACACCCTGGGGCGTGACCTGGCCGAGGGCAGCAACCAGGTGGTGGTGGCCTTCGAGGAGGGCTACCTGGAGAACGTCTACAAGGCGCCGCGCGACGGCGGCGTGAGCCACACCACCCAGGGCGTCGCGCAGACCATGATGGGCCGCGGCATGTCGAGCGAGGACCTCGACGACTTCAAGCGCGCCTTCATGAACGAGCTGCGCGAGCAG